>PWGV01000208.1 GCA_003554585.1 Halobacteroidaceae bacterium
ATGCGGCACATTTTGCCAAACACCTATACTTACCTGATAGTTGCTGCAACACTGGCCCTGCCGAGCTATGTCCTGATGGAAGCATCGTTAAGTTTTCTGGGGCTCGGGATACAGCAGCCGGATCCCAGCTGGGGTAATATGCTTTCAGCGGCTCAGAGTATCAGGGTGCTTACGGAAAATGCCTGGCTTTTAATACCCGGATTCTTTATCTTTGTAACTGTGTTGGCATTCAGTTTCCTGGGAGATGGCATCAGGGATGCCTTTGATCCCAAAACTGATGTATAAAGAAAGGAGGCCTAAATAGTAGTGGCAAAAGATGTGCAGAACGCAAAGAAATCCAAAGAACTACTCTTGGAGGTCGAAAACCTAAAGACCTACTTTCACACTGAGGACGGTGTAGTTAAAGCTGTTGACGGTGTATCCTTTGAAATTTTCAAAGGAGAGGTATTAGGTATAGTTGGAGAATCCGGCTGCGGAAAAAGTGTTACCTCGCTATCTATTATGCGCCTGGTTCAGGAACCCCCCGGAAAAATTATCGCGGACACACTTTCCTTCGAGGGGGATGAAATCCTGAAAAAGAGCGAGTCGGCAATGCGTAAGATCAGGGGAAATGATATCTCCATGATTTTCCAGGAGCCGATGACTTCACTCAACCCTGTTTACACTGTGGGTAACCAGATTTCGGAGGCAATTATTCTCCACCAGAAACTGTCCAAGGATAAGGCAATGGAAAAGGCGGTAGAAATGCTCCGCAAGGTTGGGATCCCTCTCCCCGAGAAGCGGGTCCACGAGTATCCCCACCAGCTTTCCGGTGGTATGCGCCAGAGGGTAATGATTGCCATGGCCCTATCCTGTAACCCCAAACTCTTGATAGCTGATGAACCGACTACAGCACTGGACGTTACCATTCAGGCCCAGATTCTGGCGCTGATGGGTTCTTTGCAGCGTGATTTTGATGCGGCTATAATGCTCATCACCCACGACCTGGGAGTAATTGCTGAGACGGCAGACCGAGTTGTTGTTATGTATGCGGGTAAAGTTGTGGAATACAGCGATGTTAAAACGATATTCCATGAACCCCGCCACCCCTATACCTGGGGTCTGCTCCAGTCGATTCCGCGTCTTGACGAAGAAAGGGAACGGCTTTTAGTAATTGAAGGTGTTGTGCCCAACCCGCTTTTCTTGCCGGATGGATGCAAATTCCACCCGCGCTGCCGTTTCGCTTCGGAGAAATGCGCTGAAGAAGAACCAGAACTGGAAGATATCGATTCAGGACATCAAGTTCGCTGCTGGCACTATGATAAAGTTGCCGACGCGGAAAAAAAGGTTTAATTGGAGGTGAATTCTGGTGGCTACTGAAGAAATCCTGTTAGAAGTCAATAATCTGAAAAAGTACTTTCCCATCAAGGGTGGAGTTTTCGGCCGGGTTGTCGGCAATGTAAAAGCCGTTGACGGTGTTTCCTTCTATGTTAATAAAGCTGAAACACTTGGTTTGGTCGGGGAGTCAGGTTGTGGGAAAACCACTACCGGAAAAGTTGTCCTCCGCCTGGAAGAAGCCACAGAAGGCGAAATTTTATTTGAAGGAAGAAATATCCTTGAGCTCGGTCGGGAAGAAATGCGGAGTCTGCGCCGGGAAATGCAAATTATTTTCCAGGATCCCTACAGCTCTTTGAATCCCCGGATGACCGTTGGAAATATTATCGGCGAAGCCCTGGAAATTCACGGTTTGGCCAAAGGTAAAGCCAAGGAGAAAAAGGTAAAAGAACTCCTGGAAACTGTAGGTCTTACCGCTCACCACATGCGCCGCTATCCCCACGAGTTTAGTGGTGGTCAGCGCCAGCGTATCGGTGTAGCTCGGGCCCTGGCTGTTGACCCCAAACTGATTGTTTGTGACGAGCCGGTATCAGCCCTGGACGTTTCTATTCAGGCCCAGGTTATTAACCTGATGGAAGATTTGCAGAAGGAATTTAACCTGACCTACCTTTTCATCGCTCACGATTTGGGTGTTGTTAAGCATATCAGTGACCGAATTGCAGTTATGTACCTTGGCAAAATTGTGGAGCTGGCTGATAAAAAGGCCCTGTTTAAGAAACCCATTCATCCCTACACCCAGGCTCTTTTATCCGCTATCCCCATTCCGAACCCTTCAATTCAGAGGGAAAAGATCATCCTCGAAGGTGATGTTCCCAGTCCGATTAATCCTCCTTCTGGATGTAGATTCCACACCCGTTGTCCTTACGTCATGGACATCTGTAAAACTGAAGAACCTGAGTTCGTTGACTGGGGCGACAAGCACTTTGCTGCCTGTCACCTGGAAGAAGGAGCTCCGGAAAGAGACGTTCTTTAAAAAGCGAAAGGAGAGGCCTGGCCTCTCCTTTTTCTATTATTAAACCCCTCCAGGAACCATTTTTAAAATTGGTTGACCAGAATTCAACCTGCTGTTATTATAAAGGTAACGATAAAGGAAAATTTGAACCAAAACCTGACCGGGGAATGGATAATATATTAAAAAATCCCGCCCGGATTATATGGACTGTAGAAGAATACCTGGAGAGGGGGGCGGAGTATGCATTACGAACCGAATAGAGATTGGGAACGTGAAGAAGAAGTTAAACCCGGCTGGAAGGATTTTGTGGCCATGACCATTGCAGCCTATGAAATTATCCTGGTCCCGATGCTGATTATATTCGGGGTTTTGGGAGGGGTAATTCTTCTCTTTTACCTTCTATTTTAAAAGTAAAAAGCAAAAACCCCCGGTTTTCCGGGGGTTTTTCATTTGGTGCCGAGAGCGGGATTCGAACCCGCACAGGCGAATTGCCCACAGCGCCCTCAACGCTGCGTGTCTGCCAGTTCCACCATCTCGGCTCTTTAAATATTATAACACATCAAAAAATACTGTCAATAAGAAGAAGGAGCAAAACAATAACCCCTAAAAAATTAAGTTGCAAAAACTGGAGAAATTTCAAAGGGGATTCCCCCTGGAGGTTTTTTATTGTTCTATAACTTCCACAAGTTTAAAGGTTTTTGTTTTTAATAATCGGAGAAATCATAGGAAAAAACTCGCATCTAAAAACACGAAAAGCCATAGATTTGGAAAGGATTTATAGGGGTTTTTTGAAGGTGAAAACCAATTTTTGCCGAATTCTAATATTAATGTTTTGAGATTTGAGGTGAAAAAATGGAGAAGGTTCGTGATATCCTGGCTCTGGTTGTTATCCTGGGACTTTTGGGAGCATCTCTGGCGGGGATATATTTTTTACAAAAGGGAATCGAAGTGCAAATTTACAACCCCCAACATCGGAGTGTTGTAAGAACTATTGATGCTGTGGGAGAGATTAGGTTTGTTGATAATAAAGATGTTTTCGCCCCCTTTAGTGGGAGGGTTTCGGAGGTTTATGTAAGGAAGGGAGCTAAAGTTGAAGCCGGAAATCCCCTGTTTTCTTATTCTTCAACTGCATGGGAAGAGGCAATAGCCAACAAACAACTCCAGGTAAAACGGTATGAAGATCAGTTGGAAGTGAAAATTGCCCAAATGGAACGTGAACTTTCTCAACTGGAAGAAAACCGTCTGGACTGGATACTAAGGGAAAAAGAGCTGGAATATTTTATTGAAAGACAGAAACAGGACTTGGAGCGCCTGATTAAAGATTTGGGAAAAAACCTGGAAAGAGAAAAAGAAGAACTGGCATACCTGGAAGACCTTCTGGAAGGGCAACACATATCCCGGAGAGATGTCGAACAAGCCCAGGATAGGGTTGATGTGATTAAAAGGGACCTGGAAAGGGCAAAAGAAGACCTGGATAGGTTTATTCTGGTTGAAGCTCCGTTAAAGGAGGAAAACCTGGAGCGAGAGGGAGAACGAATAAGAAATAATATTGCAAGAGTTAAAGGAGAAATTGAAAAATTCAATGATCCCGGGGCTTTAAATATTGTGCAGGAAGAAATTAAAATTTTGGAAAAAGACATAAATCGTTTGCAGGAACAAATTTCCCGGAGGATAGTTGAGGCCCCTAAAGGGGGTTACTTGACCAGCCTAAATATTGAGAAGGGGCAACAAATAAATGTGGATAGCAAAGTAATGTCCATAAATGACCCGGAATTATTGGAAATTGTATTAAAGGTAGATGGTAGGAATTATCACCGTCTTGAAGAAGGTCTTGATGTCGAAGTGCATTTAGAAGACGTGCATCCTCCCCTGAGCGGAGAAGTTAATTGGATCTCCCCCTGGGCGGAATCGAACCTGGTGGAGGTTGGAGTTCTCCTTACTGACCGCAGGGATTTGATTAAACCCGGAATGCAGGTAGAAGCGACCATAAATCTTCAGGGGAGAAGACTTCTGGTGATACCACCCTATGCAGTTTTTGAGCGCAAACTTCCGGATACCCGGATGGTGATCCGAGAAGGAGAAGAAATTGCCCACTATGTTTTCCTGGTTGATAAAGATACCCGGGAGGTTTATCCCCACCGGATAAGAATTGGCCAGGTTACTGAAGATTTTGTTGAGGTGATTTCCGGATTAAGCGCTTCGAGCAATCTGGTTATTGGAGACCCTGGAGCTTTAAATCAGCTCGGAGCAAAACTTTCTGAGTGGGAACGGAGACAGATTGAAGAACTAAAAGTTAACTTTACCGAAGGAAATTAGGAGCTGTTTCTATGGGACGCTTTTTAAGCAGAAGGTTTTTGACTGTTTTATTTTTGGTGTGGCTTTTAACTGCAATTATTTTTTCCTTGATTGCCTCTTCCCCCCAGGGTTTGGAGAGGGTTTTTTCCGTGGGGGGGGCAGGACCCTTTAATATAGCCAGGGAACGGAGCATTCAGAACCTTGATTCTTCTCCGGCCCAGGAGTATTTTTTCTGGTTAAGTGAAATAGCTAAAGGAAATTTCGGAACTGTGGGCGGGACCGAGGGTGCGGGTTTTCCACTTAGTACTATCCTCTGGCAGAGATTAAGGGTGAGCTTTTCCTTAATTGCAAGCTCTTTAATGCTGGCGATTTTTTTGGGCCTGGTTATGGGTGTTTTTAGTGCCCTGAGACCAAAAAATTTGTTGACCAAAATCTTTAACTACATCAATATTCTTGGGGTTTCAATACCTGATTTTGCTCTGGGGATTCTTTTATTAATTGTTTTTGCGGTTCAGTTACGCTGGTTGCCTTCTGGTGGTTATCAGGGGATAATCTATGATGAAACTGGTTTTGGGTTAATTTTGGATCGTTTGAAACACCTGATTCTCCCAGCAATTACTCTTTCTTTTGGTTATATTGCCATTTTTGGCGAACATGTAAAAACATCTCTCTCGATTGTTATGCAGGAAGATTATATCCGGACTGCTCGCTCCAAGGGTTTATCTGAAAGACTGGTAGTTATTAAGCACGCCTTGCGCAATAGCTTGATCCCGATCTTAGCTTCAATTTTTTCATCCCTCCCGTTTTTTCTGGGTGGGATTGTTGTTGTGGAACATCTTTTTTCCTGGCCCGGGCTGGGTTCCTTTATTTTTCGCAATGTAGTAGCCAGGGGTGGGGATTTTTATGTGGTTTTAATAATAACCGGATTAACTTCTTTTATTACGCTTCTGGGCAGTTTATTTGCTGATTTTCTTTATGCTCTTGTTGATCCCCGGGTAAGAAGCCCTGTTGAAAAGGGGGACAAGAGCGCGAGGGTAATTGACCTTTTTATTGCCCTTTTCGCCTGTTTTGGGGCAGTGTTTATTTATTTCTGGTTTATGGAACCAATTTACCGTCACTTAAATGATTATACCCTTGTTTTGGGTTCATTCTCGCTTCTCCTGATTATTGTTGGTATGTTTATTTTGGCTGAGAACCCCAAAAAACGAAAACCTTCTACCCCTGAAAATTCCCATAAGGGATTTGCCCTGGAAATGCCTCGAGTTAACTTCCGTTTGATAACTAGTTTTCTTAGGAAATTTGGCAAACCCCAGGTTATTATTGGTGTATTAATTCTTGCCGGAATTATCGGGGGACATCTATACCTGCAGGGGATTGGTTATGATGAAGTGACTGATATTCCGGTAAATCTGGGGAACCGCCTTCTTGCTCCCTCCTGGGATAACATTCTGGGAACAGATGAGCTGGGAAAACCGGTTTTATCAAAAGTTTTAATAAATGCAGGAAATACATTAACTCTTGTTTTTTATGTTACCCTGATCGGTGTTTTTGGTGGCGCTATTATTGGTTTAATTTCCGGTTATATTCAGGGAGCCATGGACCGGGTAATAATGTCGGTTTTTGATTTGCTTTCCTCGATTCCTAGTTTCTTTTTGGTTTTTCTGGTTATGGGAGCAATAGGCCGCGGGGAAAATGTAATAATTATGGCTGCTTCGGTTGTAGGTCTTATTGAACTTGGGCGTGTTGTTCGAGCCCAGATGCTATCGGTAAAAGAATACCAATTTGTCGAAGCGGCCAGGGCTCTTGGAAACTCGGAACTGCAAATTCTGGGAAGACATCTATTGCGTAACGTTTTTCCCCTGATCTGGGGACAGGGATTAATCCTTTTTGGCCGGAACATGGTCCTTCTTTCTTCTCTGGGGTACCTGCGCATTATTCCCATTCCTACCTGGGGTTCTATGGCCGGCAGTGCAGTTCGAACGTCAATGTACAGCTGGTGGATGAGCCTGGGACCAATAATAATGATCATCCTGGTTGTTTATGCTGTTAATGCTATCGGGAAGGGAGTGTTTGGGAACATTGACCCTCTTAAGAGATAACCTGCCCCTGAAAATATTCCTTCTTGTTTTGATTATTCTTGCTGGTTTTGCCCATTTTTACCTGATGCCGTCACCTGGAGAAAGAGAAAAAACAATTTTTAATGCTCCCCGACATTTTGTTAGCCGGGAAAGGGCAGCCCATTACCCTCCTGCTTTTTCCTTTTGTGGTGATGGTAATATTCATTATGTTGGAGGGGAAAGCAGCGAGGGGATAAAATATTTGACCTTTGACCAGAAATTAAATTTAATTTCGGAGACCAGTTTAAAACTGGAAGCTGATTCAGAGGTGGATTTCATTTTTTCTCCTGGGTATGAAGGGGAAAAAACCTATTTTGTTATCGTCAGTCGTGAAGGCAGAACCAATCAACCCTATCTTCTCGCAAATGCCGGGGGGGAGAAAACCCTGGAAAAACTTCCTTTTTCAATACAGCAGAGCAAGGATATTGCTGGAGCCCTTGTTGAGGGCTCACCCTTTTTGGTTTTTGTGATCTGGGAAGAAGGAGAATATCGAATAAAGGCCTATCATCGGGGCGAAGAAAATTTGATTTTTTCGTCGGAAAATTTTTTAGGATTGCCCCGGCTTACCTTTGATGGGGATAAAGAAGTTCACCTTTTCTGGAAAGGTACCAGGGGGGCTATTGGGGTTGCCCAGTACCAGGTTTATGATGTGGAAGAGGGGAAGGTTAATTTTGAATACCCCCGAGAGCTGGGTTCTGTTTCCATATATTTCGGGGAAGTTGCCGGCCAGCCCAAACTATTCCAGGAGGATCCGGGGGGCGATTTAATTTTGGATGCTAATGGGAACCTTTTTATTACCTGGACAGATGCTTTTTGGGAGCCACTTCTGGGGGTCTCCCAATCAAAGGTAAAACTCTTGAAAATATCCCCGGCTGGGGAAGTTATGGGCCGATGGAATTTTTCCGGCAGAACAAATTTTTCCGTTTTTGGTGAATTATTTTTAAATGAAAAAGAAGAGTTAAATATTTTTCTGGAGGATTATTCTGCAGGCCGATTTAATTTGTTGATTTCTTCTTATTCGCCCGAGTTGGAGTTTTTTTCTTCTCCGGAGCGTTTCACCCCATTTTTTGGAAATCACCGCCTCGCTTCGGTTGAAAACAGCCCCGATGGAGAATATGTTGTTTTATGGAAAACAATGGATGGAAGGGAAGATGCTATCTGGGCTCGAACCAGCAGAGAAAAAACTGCCCCAGGCTGGAGTCAAAGGTGGCAGCTTTGGTTTGCTCAGGACGGCTTGGGGAGTATCTTTGTCGAATCGGCAATGATTTTCCTGTATAGTTTAATAGGAGCGGCAGCTACACTGGCCAGGAATGGTCTGGCAATTGCTTTGATCGTAGTTTTGCTTTACATTCTCCAGTCTCACAGGATACTGGGCAGGATTAATTTTTTTCTTTTCTGTGGTTTGTTTTTGGGTATAATGATTATCCTGCGGGAATTCTTCCCCTTATTTTATTCTGTTCCCACTTCTTCTGCGGGTTTACAGCTTTTTTCCGCTCTTGTTTCTACTCTGCTAGTAATAATAGTTGCCCGCAAGCAGTGGTTTAAGGGTGGGGAGGAATTTGTTTACCTTGGTTATACTTTATTATGGATTTTCCTTGATTCTTTTATTATCTTTCTGGCTATATCCCCAGGAACGTTCAGCCCCTAGAAAAATAACGGGTAAAATTTTGCTGCAACCCAAAAAGCAGAGGTGCTTAAAATTGAACCGGGTTTTGGTCTTGTTTCTCGAGAAGGAGGTAGCAATCAGCCCTATCTGGTTTTTACCGGGGCAGAAAAACCTTTTGTTCCCCTGGAAAAAACAATTTCCCCCTGTTTGGTAATCTTTTCTCCAATGATAATATAGAATTGGGTATTGTATGGGAAGATTATTTTGGAAGACAATTTAATTTATTGTATACTCACCTAGACCGCGAGAGGGATATATTGCTGGAAGCAGCAAGGGTTACTGATGAATATAGCAGTAACCGCCTGGTCTGGGTTATTAACAATCCTGAAGGCGAGTTTGTCTTGATGGCCCGCCAGGTAGATGGTAGTAATGATAGGATCTGGGGGTTTAACAGCAGTAACCTGGGTTCTGCAAAATTGTACCACAACGGGCAACTCTGTTTTGTTGAGGAAGGGATTGGAAGTATTATAATTGAGGGTTCCTTGAGGGTCCTTTATAGTTTGTCGCTTCCCTGGGGTTTATTGCTAGAAATGCATTGGCAATATTTTTTATTGCCATTATCCTATACATTCTGCAAAAAAATAGGTTTTTAGGGAAAATAAATTGTTTTCAATTTCTGGGTATCCTAATTATCCTTATTTTCGTTTTTCGGGAATATATTCCGCTCTTCTATACCACACCCCCAGCAGATTACGGGTTGATGTTTTTCTCCGGTATTGTTGCAACGGCGACGGTGTTATGGCTTTCCCGCGATAACTGGGTCAAGGGAGGAGAAGAATTCCTCTACTTGTATTATTCCCTGGTTTGGATTTTTTGGGATACATTTTTAATGTACCTGGCTTTAGCAACCCAGAGTTTTATGCCATGATAAAAGGGAGATCAAAAAAATGAGAATAATCTTCATCCTGTTTTTTCTTTTAATTTGGGTTTTGGTCCTATTTTCCCCATCCGGACGTTGCCCGTTTTTCCATTCAACGTGGTCCGGGCGATATTAAGTATTTTAAACTGGAGTACAGGATGGCTGGTAAATTTAGGGAAACTATGGGGATGAATTGTCAGGAGATGATGGCCTCCCTGCAAACGGTGCCACCTTTAGCCAACTATTCCTTTAAGGAAAAAAGAGGGGTGAGTATATCTGAAGTTTTCCAGTGGGTCCTGGCTAACTCAGGGGAGTTAAATGAAATAAAAAGTTATCTTGCGGGGAAAGAAATCCTTGCAGCTCCGGGTTTTTCTCTCCACCTGCATCTTGCTGACCGCTGGGGAAGGGCCCTGGTCATTGAAATTGAGGAAGCTGGAGTTGTTCTTGTTGAAAGTTCCGGGGATTTTAGCTTGATGACCAATTTTTATAATAATCGTTATCCTCCAGGGCAGATTATTTGTCCACGGTACTTGATCCTGGAGGAAATTGTCCTTGCTGGAGGAGAAAATTTCAGTGTTCAGGATGCGTGGAAAGCCTTGTGGGAGACCAGACAGGTTTCAACAAGGGTTTCCCTTGTTTTTTTACCGGAAAAGAAGCAAATATTAATGGCTTTAAATGGGGCTTTTACCCTCCCCTGGGAAATTGACCTGGAAAAAGAAATTTTAAAATCACCAGGAGAAAAGGGAGAAAAACAAATTTATTCTTTGGATTCTAGAGGGTTAACTATTAAAGACCTTGGAATCTCATTTGATAACCTGATTAGTTCCGGGGAAACCTATTTTATGGAATCGGAAAAAGTGGAACGTTTTCTGGGAATATATAGTTATTCTCCCCGGGGGCTTGCAGAAGTTTTTTATGATAATGGAATGCTTTACCTTGTTTTACCAAATTTTTCCCCAGTGCTTTTACTGCCCGGAGAAGAAAATGTTTTTTTGCTGGACATGATGTTTGCCCGGATTGAATTTTGGCAAGGAGTAGAGGAATTTCAGGGATTTACTCTTTTCCACAGTTCGGGGAGTAAGGAGGTCTCCAGAAAAAAGGATTAAAAAGATTTAATATTTTTTCGAGAGAAAAAGAGCTTAATTAATTGTTTTTTTCCAACAGGGCTTTTTCTAGCCTTGTTTTTTTTCTTGTTTTTTAGTATCATTTGATATGAGGGTGTGCACCATTTGTGCACATATTCCTTTTGGAGGTGAAACTGTGCACCCATTTATTAAACATG
>PWGV01000215.1 GCA_003554585.1 Halobacteroidaceae bacterium
CAGGTCAGTGTCTTTTCCGGGAAAACCAACGCCTTATAGAAGCTAAAAACTCTCTAAAGGCAGAAGAAGCATTTCCAGGCAGAGAAATTTCCAACCGCCCCATGATTTGCCAGGCTGCAAACTCAGGAAATATCTGTTTGCAGGTGTTAAAAAAAGGGGCCCGGTTCAGGCAAAAAGGCTAAAAAAAGCCAGGGATGGGTTTGTTTAGAAGCAAACAGTTTGATCCCAAACTTTAGAATGATATCAGGCAGTATTCCCCACCTGTAGGGGAGGGGATCATCCGCAACTCCATCAACGAAGTGCTTAATGCAGTATTCCCCACCTGTAGGGGAGGGGAGTATTCTGCAAAAAATTGATAGAGGTTTACGGTAATAAGATAGTTGAGGAGGGATAATATTTATGAATTATTCCAATCATATGGCCCAACAGCAGTACCGGAAAACCGGAATAGAAACTGCCAGTCCGCAAAAATTATTAACCATGCTCTATCAGGGAGCAATAAGGTTTTTAAATATAGCCGAAAAGACCATCAAAGAAAAAGACTATGAAGCAGGTAATAATAATTTAATCCGAGTGCAGGCTATAGTAGTTGAATTGCGGGCTTCCCTGGATAGAGAAAAAGGGGGAGAAGTGGCAGAGAATCTGGACAGTCTTTATGACTATATGTACAACAGGCTGATCAAGGCCAATATCGAAAAAGACCTGGAAATAATAGATGAAGTAAGAACTTTATTGAAGGAACTTCTGGAAAGCTGGCAGGAAGCAGGTAAAATAAATGGCAAAAAGAAATCAGCTGCATCCCAAAAAGGGCTAAAACTTGATCTGGAGCAGGAACTCAATTTGAAGAAATAAAATAAGCCGTTAATTACCGTCTTTAAGAAGGAACCACTGGCATTTGCTCTATGAAAGGTTGCAGGAAACATAACAAAAAATGCGGGCCGCTGATAAAAGGGTAACTAAAAATCTTTGTTGGGCCCATAAACTCAATTCCTGCTAAACTGCTGGAGGGAGATATTATGGAAATGAGCAGTATAAATCAACAGAATTTAAGCAGTGTGCAGCAGGCCCTGAGCACTGCTGTTCTGGATCAGTCAATGAACCGCAGTGCAGCTGCTGTGAGCCGTCTCTTTCAGGGGATGGAAGAACTTCAGAGGGAAAATAGTGAATTGATCAACCGAGCTGATGGGCAGGGGCACAGGGGAGTTATTGTTGATGTTTGCGTATAAGTCATTTCATCAGTTAAGAAAGAGTTGATTACAATGACAGCAAAGGATAATTCCAGTCAGATAATTGAATTGTTGAAAACGATGGAACAGGGAGTAAGGCATCTGGATAGAAAGCTGGCTGAGGGTAAAATCCAGGAGAATCTATACCTGTTTACTGACCTGTTAGAGGCATTTTCCACTATTGAAACTCAGGTCCAGGAAAATCAGGAACTGGAGGAGCCAACCGCTGAGCTTAAAAGGGCCTTCAGCCTTATTGCTGATTCTTACGAGGAAGAAGATTATGGAAAGGTGAGATCCTATTTTATTTTTGTTTTCAAGAAGTCCTTTGAAGACTGGTTTAATAAGGTGATGGCAGCTTATAATAATCAATAATAGCTGGACAGGTAATTTTTAATCAGAAGGGCAAGAGCCGGTTAGCAGATAACGGGGTTCAAAAAGATAACGGGTTTTAAAAAACCATTTGGGGTGGTGGCTCCCATGAAAATATCCGGGGGTTCAGAGTTTAATATATCTAATTCCAGATACCATAACCTGATAAAAGGGAAAATAAGTAGAGTGGCTCCCAGGCAGGTTGATAATGTTAATGATGTTAACTTTAAAGGGCCTAAAGGAAACCACAGGGTCAGCTTTAAATATAATCAGGATCTGGGGAAAATGATTACCCATGTGATTGACAACAGAACCGGTGAAACCATAAAAAAACGTCCTTCTGATGCCCAAATTGATAATATGATCCGCATGCAGCGCCTGATGGGCCTGTATGTTGATGAAAAAGGATGAAGCTTACAGGGTTGATTTCTTAAGAGGAATTTTTCCCGGGCAGTAAACTCTGGCAGGGCAGTTAGTATTAGTTTTGCAATTCTATTTTTTAGATGGGGTTAAAGTTATGAGTATCAAAGAGCTGATAAAAAAACTTAAGAAAATATTGTTTAAGGTTAGAAGAAGGAAATATAAACTGACTCTGCTGGAAAAAAATTTGCGAAGTATGCGCCAGCTTGCCGTTGAAATTAAAGAAAATGGTGAACATTTTACTCCTGATAGAAGAGCAGAAATTAAAAATGAGTTTAATACTTTACTGGTAAAGGTCAAAGGACTGGAAGCCGAGTTGAAAGATGATAATTTTTATAACCCCGGATAAAGGGAGTAACTTCTCTTTTAAGCCAGGATTAAGGAGGAGTGGTTCAGGAAGGCCTTTTATCAGGATGGAATTTAGGCTTAACTTATTCCAGGCCCCGGGAGTTGACTGGAAGTTCAGTCCGGAGATTCCCTGGGGCGGGAGGATAGGAGACGATAGATTATGTCCAGGCTCAACTTATTCTACTCCTACCGGGACCTGACCCGGGAAATTAAAAAAGAATTAAAAAAAGAAGACGGGGATCGTCTGGAAGAGCTGCTCGGGGATCGGGCTCTCCTGCAGGAAAAGGTTCCCCCGGCTTCAGAGTTGAATGACCGGGAGCGGGAAGAAGCAATTAATCTGCTGCAGGAGGTTCAGCAGATGGAGGTAGAAATAACTGAAGACCTGCGGGAGGCCCTGCAGGGACTGGGTAATGAGCTCAATAAGGTGGAACAGGCCCGTCAACTGGTGGTTTCCTATCAGAAGTTGGAAGAGGCCAGCGGCGTGCCCCGTATGATAGATCGCAAGGGATGAGGAAGGAGATTGTCCCTAAGAAAAAGCAGGGCTAAACTCCTGCAATCCCGGCCGGCCTATCAGCGATATAAAAGAAGCAGTATTGAAATCTCCAGCCCCAAAAGGCTGCTAATTTAACTATATGAGGGTGGAATAGATTTTCTGAATATGGCGGAAAAGAAGAAAGAAAAAAAGAGAAGAGAAGAGAAGAAAAGAAAAGAAAAGAGAAAAGAAGGATCTTCCGGAAGCCAATAATTAATGGATGGTGTAGAGGGTTAACCGGAAACTGCGCCCTTCCCTGGTTGAAGGAAGGTAAGGGAAGGAAATGAACTGGCTGATTTCTGGCTGAACTCCATAATCATATAAATGTTCTTTTGATTTACGCCCATCGGGAAAAGAAAGAAGGGATCAGCGATGAAATAAGGGTTCTGATGAAAAACTACCGTTTGTAGAAGTAGATAGTTTTCTGCAAAAAAGTAGAGCCTGCCCAACAGGTCTTTTTGTTCTCCCCAGATCTGTTTCGGAAGGTGCCTGTCCCTGGATTCTGCTGCAGAGTTCCGGGGCAATCTGGATATTTTATCCATCAGGGAAAATCAGCCCGATTATCCCTTCTGGTTTTACCTGTGTAATCCCTAATATCCAGTTTTTTTGAACGGTCTGGTTTGTCTGGAATTCCCGGGATCCAGCCAGTTTCACCTAACTTAAAATAGTTGCCGACTTCCTGCCGATTAAGGTTAAAGGAAGTCTTATAGGAGACCCCAAAAACCCAGAAAACAGGAAAACTGGATTCAGGTTGAAGTTCAGGTATTGCCGGATAAAAATATTAACTTGACCCCGATGCGGGGTGAAGGGGATCATTTTTTTCTTTTAGCTCTCCTCTATAAAAAATATGGATAACCAAAATGATTTCCCGGACCATTACGGATTGGATCAGAGCCAGGTTTAACGCTCGGAGCAGAGCGAACTTTTTATCAGGTTTAAGGCAACTACTATTTTAAGAATCTGATTGCTTATGAGGGGAGTGGAAGGATCCAAAATGGAAAATCTGACCACAATTCAAAAAGAAATAGTCCGTTTTCTCCGGATAAACCGGGCTACTTATGCCCAACCAGTAAACTCGGAGAAAATTGGCGGACATCTCAATGTTACCCCCTCCTATGTTCGGGAACAGGCCAAACGCCTGGAGAAACAGGGAGTTATTGCGGTTCGCAGGGGTCCTGGAGGTGGCTACTTTTACCTATATAAAGGACTGGAAGGTTAGAAATAATAATAGTGAGCAGGTAAATTTTTAAAAACGGAGGGTATTCAGGTGGCCAGAAGAGAAGAACTGGAGATAATAGAAAAGGTATTGGCTGTTGCGAACGCAGGAGAAGGATGCCTCCAGCACCTCCAGGCCAAAATTAGGGAGGAGCAGTTTATGGACAGCCTGCAGGCTTTCACCGATTTTCTGGAGGGAATATCCAGTGCGGAAAATGCCCTCCGGGTTCTGCAGGGGGAAAAGATCCAGGAAACTCTACAGGAAATGGAAAACCTGAAAGGCGGACTGAAAAAAATGGCTTCAGCCTTTGAAAACCCTGGAGATAGGGATCCGAAATATATTGTGGATCAATTGATTGCCCCCGCCTATTATACCTGGGGTGAAAAACTAAAAGAAGCCCGGGCCGAAATAGAAGCAGATCAGAATCCAACTGATTGAAATCGGAAAGTTATTCCTGCCGGGCTGTAGGGGAAACAGGGTGGAGGAAATCAAGGTCAGAATAAACAAAAAAATAATGGTGGTACCATAAAAAAGCGCTGTCCTGCCGCAAAAGTAAGTTTAGATGGACCCCGGGATTACCATGGAAATATCCTGATGAGCGGCAGTTTACCCGCAGGAGTAAAGTACTAACGGGCTTTAAAGAGTATGGAGCAGGGACTGGCCCAGGCCCCGAACAATTTGAACTCTATTTTCGGGCCGGGGAAATACAGGAATGGAAGTCCCGGTTTTCCCCTTTCAATGCTTACCCTCAGGCCGATATTTAAGCCCGGGGTAATCGGGAAAAAAACTATAAGAAAAATATAGCAACTGAAAAAAAAGATTGCATTTAAGCTTAAATATGATCTGCTTATTTGAGGGCCGACAAGGACTTGCTGTTCCTGCCTTCAGCGGGTTTCAGACCATAAAGGTGAAGGTTTACCTGATGAAGATTGTGTACCGAATAGTGGGTATAGAAGAAAATTAGACATGATTCCCTGGGGCCAGTGGTATCTATCAGGTGGAGGTTGCGAAAAAGTTTTTCAACCATCATTTTTATGACAATGGGAGAGAGAAGGCCCGCGAACCGGGCATAATAGTCGGAAGTTAACCGGGGAGGGTTTTAAATGAGTTCTTTTTCTATGAGTATTGCGGCCCTGGCTACCGGAATGCAGCATAAAAGCGTTCAGACCGAGGCCGGGGCTCGAATTGCCCGGATGATTATGGATAATGTTGATGGACAGGGGGAACAGCTGAAAGCGATGATTGAAGAAACTGTCCAGGCCCTGGAACCGCATCGGGGGCAGAACATTAATATCCTGGCCTGAGGCAATAGGGAGGTATACAGGATGACCTCCCTTTTTTTAATCATATCATCGGGTTTTAAGTGGTGACCCTCTTTTACTATTTTTCTGGAAATGGCCGGGGAAGGAAGGTTGTGCTGAATATTTGCTGCTCGATAAGCACAGATTTAGAGTTGGTGGGTTGCAGGAATAAATAAAAGCAAAGGGGAATAATTTGGATCTGTTTTCTCCAGGCGCCTTTTTTTGAGGGCAGAAGAATGGAACCGGTGTTTTTGTCTATTAAAGGAAAACAGTATAATTCAAATTAATAAGTTTCATTCAGTGATTGGGGGATAATACGAGTTTTTTCTGGAGGGGGAGGGGGGAACAGCAGTGGACTGGAGAAAAATGGTTAAGCTAAATCCTCAGCGGGGATATTTATATACCTGTACCGAGGCCCTTAAAGTGGCCCTGCTCCTTTTTATTCTGGGGGTATTTCTGGCTAAACCCGGCAATTTTATTGTTTTCAATTTCCCCGGGGTTGAAGAGGCTTTTCGACTGGGCCTAACTCCCCTGTTTACCATGCTGGGAGGGATTTTGCTGGGGCCGCTGTGGGGAGCGGGACTGGGCTGGTTTGTTGATTTAATCGCCGTTTATCTCTGGCATGGGATAGAAGAATACATGATTTCTTTTGGCCTGATTACTGCCGCCCGGGGTTTTCTGGCCGGCTACATCTTTTATTTCCTTTTTCCCCGCTTCAGCCTTAAAACAATGGTAGCCTCCATCGCAATTCCTGCCCTTTTAATTTCTGTCCTGGCCAATCCTATAATATTGTACTTTTCTTTTGGAGCCCCCTTATTGAGAAATATCTGGCTGCGTTTGACCCTGCAGGTTGTTGCTGTTCCCCTTTTTGTTGGGATCTCTTTTTTTGTGGTGCGGGGTATTCGAGAGTCCCAGGAATTAAAAAAGGTGAACCGAGCCCTGGAAGATCTCCTGAAAAAAGATGAATTGACCGGAGTGGCTACTCGCCGTCACTTTATGGAATTTCTGGATAAGATGTACTCCCTGGCCCGGCGGCAGGCCCGTCCCCTAACTCTGATTATGGCTGACCTGGACGGATTCAAGCGGATTAATGATACCTACGGTCACAATGTTGGAGACGAGGTCCTGGCCCGGGTAGGATCTATTTTTTCTGAGGAAATCCGCAATGAGGATATGGTCGGCAGGCTGGGGGGAGAAGAATTTGCTGTTCTTCTGCCCGGGACCCGCCCCGGGGAAGCGATGGTGGTGGCCGAGCGGATAAGGGAAAAGATATCCAATCTGCAGGTGGATCCAATGCAGGAGCCAATCACTGTTACCCTGGGAGTGGCTCCCCTGGAGGAGGGAGCCAGTGTCAGTGACTTTCTTTATGCTGCCGATCAGGCCCTCTATAAGGGGAAAAGAGAAGGTAAGAACAGGGTGGAACAGTTATGATTGGAAAACAGGTTTTGTCTGGCTTTTGTTTTTTCCAGGCTGAACGGGGATCACAGGATCCCCTCCATATAAATGGCCCATAAGGGCCCAATAACAAAAAATTTAAGGAGGAGTTTCTGTTGAAGCAAAAGGAAGTCAATACCGTTAACCCCCGAGTACTTGTAATCTTACTGCTCCTGGGGTTGATGCTGGGGCTTACGGGATGTCTGGATGAAATTGAGGACCTGTTTCCAACTAACTATACTCTGACCATTGAAGTGGAGGGTCAGGGAACTGTAGATCCTCCCCCGGGAAGCCATGAAAAAGATGAAGACAGCACAGTTTCCCTGGCTGCCGAACCCGATCCGGGCTGGGAATTTGTAGAGTGGATTGGCGATGTAAGCAGTCCGGGGCAAGAGGAAACCACAGTCCTGATGGATGGAGACAAAACGGTAAAAGTTGTGTTTGCCGAGGAAGATCCGGATGAGGTGGAATATACACTGACCATTGAGATTGAGGGAGAGGGCCAGGTAACTCCAGCTCCTGGAGAACATTCTTACCAGGAAAACACGACGGTAAACCTGGAAGCCGATCCGGATGAAGGCTGGGAATTTCTAGGCTGGATCGGTGATGTTGCTGACAGCAATCAACCCGCAACCACTATTACCATGGATAGCGATAAAACGGTAACTGCTCAATTTGAAGAAGAGGAAGAAGAATATTTTGCCGGAGGTAGTGGAACCCTGGAGGATCCCTACCTGATTGCAACTCCCCAGCACCTGAATAATGTCCGCGATTTTCGGGACAAACATTTCCGGCAGATTGCCGATGTTGATCTGGAAGAATACGACAACTGGCAGCCCATCGGCCACACTCAGTTTAACCGATTTCAAGGATCCTATGATGGAGATGGATATGTTATCAGCAATCTGACCATAGACCGCCCCGGGGAAGACTATGTGGGTTTGTTTGGCCATGTTTCGGCTGGGGTCTGGATTAAGGATGTTAAGCTGGAGGATGTGGATGTTACTGGCAATGCAAAAGTAGGGGGCCTGGTGGGACAAAAAAGAGGCAGCTATTCCACTGATTGTTTTTTCAGGGGAATAAGTGTTTGCGGGCAGGTTAGAGGCGATACGGAAGTTGGAGGTATCGCGGGAAATCTGGACACGAATATTGAGGATAGTTTTTCCGAAGCAGATGTTACGGGAACCGGAAGGATGGTGGGTGGACTGGTAGGAACTGCCAAAAGTGTAAGTAATGTTGATGGAGATATTATTAACAGCTATGCTACGGGCACTGTAACTGGCGAAGATGATGTAGGAGGTCTGGTGGGTATCACCGGGGGGTACATCCTGGACAGCTATGCCACCGGTGATGTTATTGGAAGCAGTCGTGTTGGGGGTCTGGCGGGTTCAATTATCAGTGGTCCAAAAATAAAGAAATGCTATGCCCGGGGAAATGTTAGTGGTGACAGCTTTGTAGGGGGTCTGGTCGGCGCTGCCAATTCAGATGTATTACAGAGCTTTGCGACGGGCACGGTTCAGGGCGATGAAAGGGTAGGTGGCCTGGCAGGTAGTGGTAGGAGAGTGGAGAATTCCTTTGCAGTTGGCGAGGTTATAGGTGGGATAAGGACCGGTGGTCTGGTTGGGGGGGCCATAGCAGGTTTGATCAAGCACTCATATGCAGCGGGTCCGGTCAGTGGAGAAGGCGATCATGTTGGGGGGCTCCTGGGCTACCCCTCCAGCGGGACTCCAGAAAATTCTTATTATGATAAGGATACCACCGGGCAGATTGATGAAGGTAAGGGCGAGCCTCGCAGCACCATGGACATGAAGCAGCCGGGCACTTTTGAAGACTGGGATTTTGACGCCATATGGGATATTGAAGTGGGAGAAACCTATCCCTTCCTGCAGTGGTACCCCGGAGGCGATCCCTTTTAGGTTGAGGAGTTTATAAAACACGGGATTAATAAAAACCCCGGTCTGATATGAAATCAGGCCGGGGTTAATTCTTTACCCGTTTTTCACAATGATGGTGAATAAGTTTATGATTCGAAGGACCGAGGCAAAATATTAATGGGGAAATAACCGGTATAGGATTATTTAGCTTATTATTAATTAACCTGGAGTTGCATGGTTTTGGCAAGATTAATACTTCCCCACAACAGAACATATAACACGTATTGTTTCCAGTTGGTACTCCCTCCTCTACAAAGAAAAAATCCCCATAAGCTTGCCTGCCTTAGGCTAAGCCTGTGGGGATTTGTCTGTCATCTATTAAGTTACTGACTTTTTTAATCAGAACTCGATTCTGCTATTGCACTACCAAGAGAGAAAGGAAAAAGTTGACATTATTTCTCAGGTCTAAAAATCATCAAGTTAGAGGGGGCAGGAAGTAGTTTCTTTGTGGGTCTTTAATATCATCGGCACTTCTTCCCGCCCACCCCGTTGTCAAATTCGATGTTAAGGATAGTGAATTGGGGATTATTATTTAATCGTATTTTGGCCCCTGGTATATAGGAAGAATTAGCTGATCCTTACCCGTTGCTTCGGTTGTTAGGGAATTAGGCATCCAATCTCCACCGTTGTATTGCCAGGTTTCCTCTTGGTTAAACAACCCGGTTTCCTCGCTTTTTACAGCTTCCTCTAATATTCGCAACTGGTGTAAATTTCCTACAAGAGGCGGGATCCCGTTAATATTCCACTTTGCAAGGATTGTATCTCCATTAACTATTACTTCATCTGCGGATTCCCAGCCTTCCTCATCAAACTGCAGTTGGAATTTATCTGCATCTACTAAGTTGATATCCTCATTCCAGAAAATTTCAAGCTTAATTGAAGGAACCTCGCCTGAGATGATGGTGAAATCAAAGGTTTTTGAATCCCCTGTACCTGTACCTGTTATCCTTCTAAGTCTGCTGCCGTCTTGACCTGATGGGTCTACTATCGCAGCATTAATATAATCGCTGCCATCATTCTGATCATTTAATGTCTCAACTAAATCAAGTAATGTTGCTTGCCATCCGAATTCAATTGTGACTATTATATTATCTGGGTCAGAATCATAATCATAAACGTTAACATAAGTGTTGTTACCTCCAGTTTCTTCATTAATAAGTGTTAGAGTAATTTTTTTATCTACAAAGGCGTAGATTATGGCTTCGGTGCCCTGGGTTGTATCCTTAACAATAAAGGATTCCGGCGCCCCATCATCTAGTGTGTATATATTTGTTACATAGGGGGCAAGGGCAAAGTTAGCGGTGTAGGTGGCCGCAACATTCAAACCACCCACCTTCTCTGGTGTGAAATGAAGCTCGTCGCTTACTTCTTCATTAGCCTCGTTGGTCCAGTTTACAAAGCTATAGCCAGGATCTGCAGTGGCAGTGGAGCCTTGAGCTTCACCAGTAGCAGGTGCCAGAGTCTCGCTCTCTGGATCAACGCTTCCGCCGGTGCCGGCCACGTAGGTGATTGTGATATCCTCGTCTTCTTCAAAGTTGGCGGTGTAGGTGGCCGCAACATTCAAACCACCCACCTTTTCTGGTGTGAAATGAAGCTCGTCGCTTACTTCTTCATTAGCCTCGTTGGTCCAGTTTACAAAGCTATAGCCAGGATCTGCAGTGGCAGTGGAGCCCTGAGC
>PWGV01000079.1 GCA_003554585.1 Halobacteroidaceae bacterium
ATGCGAAAAATTGATTCTCCTCCTGCAAGCGCGGCAAAAATTATTAACTGGTCAGCAGTAAAGCGGTCTACGGTAGCTCCTGATCTCAAGTCTTCAACCATCATTCGGGCTACAGAACGGCCTATGTCTTCAGCCCTTCGTCCCGGTTTCCCAGCCATATCAATCCCCAGCAGGGCACCTTTTTGAGTTTCAGTCCGGATGGCCAGAACGGCTCCCGGTTGGTTTGCAGTTTGATCATAAATTTCTTCAATATCAGCCTCGTAACCCCACTTTTCCATTTCCTTAGAACAGGCACGGGCCATTCTGGAGCTAACTTTTGAAGACTGCAGGTGGGAACTCAGGGCAATTCCGGTAATTTTTTCCACAAACCCCGGCGAAAGCATTTGAAAAGGCTTCAGATTGTGGGATAGGGGTTTGCAGGAGAAAACAAGTTCCCCTCCTCCAATGGGAACATAACCGGGTTTTTTCAGCTTCAATTTTAGCCTGGCGCCCATTTTATGCAGCAGGGGAAACAACACCCGGATAAGGTGGTAAGCCGAGGGGGCAAAGTCCTGAAAAGTACCCCCAACAATTCGGGCTTCCACCGGGCTATCGGCAAAAAGAGCCAGGGGCAGAATGTTTAAAACCAGCATGTTGGCTGAACCAGCAGTTCCAATTTCCCATGTATACTTACCCCCAGAGATTTTGTTTCCCGGGGTCAAAAGGGCACCAGTATCTCCCACACCACCAGTTTGCAAAGAACCCCCACATAATTCGGCGACAGCTTTAAGCGCAGTCAGGTGTTGAGCCCGTAACCCGGGTTTTTTTCTCTTTGCCCGGATATTTTTAAGCTCAACTTCCCGTCCCAAAAGCACCCCAAGAACAGAAGAATAGCGGATAATTGTCCCGCTTCCTGATTGCTCTCCTGCGTCGATGAAAAGTCTGGACACAAAATTTCCCTCCCCTGTAAAAACAAACCCGCTTAAACCGGGTTTGCCGAAGAAAAGGTCTAGTGAAGAGCCGTATTTATTATCAAGCCCAGGAGTATCCCAATAATAATCCCACCAATCGCCTGATGCCCTTTAACCCGGACATGAGCATCGGGAATTAGTTCGTCAAATACAATATACAGCATTGCTCCTGCTGCAAACCCCAGGGAAACAGAAAGGGCAAAATTGGAGATAGTACCAATATAGGCCCCGATAAAAGCCCCAATCCCCATGGGAACACCGGCCAGAATTGTATACAGCAAAATATTCCGACCCCGGATCCCAGCAAGTCCCAGGGCAGTAGCCATGGCCAGGCCTTCTGGAATATTATGGGCCGCCATAAGCACGGAAAGACGAATTCCCATGGTTTCAGAAACAATAAACCCGGACCCTATAGCCAGGCCTTCTGGAATATTATGCAGGGCAATCCCAATCCCTAAGAGTAAACCCATTTTCAGGTAGCGAACGTCGCCATTTTTGGTCAGGGAAAAGTGGTGGTGAGGAAACCGGAGATCGAGAAAGCCAATCAGGGCTACTCCCATGAGTATGCCGAGAATACTTGAAAAAATGGAGCCAACTTCCTTGGCTTCAGGAATTAAATCCAGGAAGATAATCGAAGTCATAATCCCGGCGGATATTCCCAGAATTACGCTCAACCGGGAAGGGCTTACTTTCCTGATCCCAATTATACCTAAACCTCCCAGGCCAGTTCCAACAATTCCGCTAAGCAGACCTATCAAAGCAATTAGTGCAATATTTTCCACAAGAACCACCTTTTCTTAACATGAAATTAAATTTCAAGTTATAGTAAGTTAAATTGTTTTTCCCCAGGTTTCAGGATCACTTAAAAACGATAGCTGATTCCAAATCCCTCTGAAACATGCCACTGCAGCCGAAGACCATCCCAGACGCGTAGGCTAACTATCCCTTTATTGGAAATATCCCCTGGGGAAATTGGATATTGCCACTGGATCCCCAGGCATCCAAAATTGAGTTCCCACGAGGGCAGAATTAGCCAGTGGAAATCTGCCTCTCTGGTAAGCGCAAGTCCGCCTCCCAGCCAGATCCTCAAAGAATGGGTGCTTAACATATCTCTCTCAACCAAACCCAGGGTACCATCCGAGTGTTTCTGAATGGCGATATTGTAGCGATAGGCCGGAGAAAAAGACGCCGCAAAAGAAATCTCCTGCAAATCTCCTCCCGCCCATGAGCTCACACGGTGTTCCTCCCGGTAAGGTTCATAACAGTTAAATTCCAGCTCTGGTATAGATTTAAAAATATCTTGAAGCCACATTACCTCTGTGTTATATAGATGTTCGAGCTCCGGACCGCGGACCATTGCCGGAACTAAAAGGTCGGTATGCCTAAGGCCCGCGTGGCTTCCCTTCCCCATTACCAGGGAAAAACCAATCTGCTCTTCAATCCAGTCCACGGGCAGTTTAAATAAAAGAGGATTGGCAAAAATATAGGGGTGGTTGATCACGGTTACAATTTCACCGGTGCGGGTATTATCGAAATAATTATAGATCAGCGGTGGAACTGCAGGGTATTCAGCTGCAACTGTTTTCTCCAGCCACTGGACATAATCCAAATATTCGCCAGAATAACCAAGTTGGTAATAATTTAAAATATCCTGATCAGTATAAGTGTAATTAATCCTGCCTTCTTCCCCGGAAAAAATAATTTCCCCCTGGCTATGAAAGCCCCTAACTTCTCCCGTTTCTTCCCGGATAAAAGCAAGATCAATACCCTCTTTGGCTGCAAGTTTTCGGGCAATTTCCTCTTTTTCATCTTCTACCTTTAAATAAATATTGGGATATCTTTCCCCCAACAAATTATCCCC
The DNA here is from genome assembly GCA_003554585.1 of Halobacteroidaceae bacterium. Classification (GTDB taxonomy): domain Bacteria; phylum Bacillota; class Halanaerobiia; order B1SED10-174; family B1SED10-174; genus T1SED10-26. Next base: position 2,812 of record PWGV01000079.1, read on the forward strand.
GACCACCTCTTCCACAAACTCTGAATAGTAAAGAGTTTCTGACTCTCCAAAAGTCATCCCGTGGTCAACATACAGGATAATATTGGTTTGATCAAGGTCAATCCGGTCAACCAGGTACCCAAAATAGCGGTCGAACCTCTTTATGCTGTTAAGGTGTTTTTCTGCCCCAAAATAATGACCGTAGAAATCCGTGCTGAACCAGAAAAACTCGACAACGCTGTACCGTTCAAGCAGGGAAGGGATATTCATTATGTCAAAAATTGCAGTTCTATCAACCAGCGGAAAAACATTGGTAAAATTACCCCTGGCCCGCCTGGTAACAGAGGGAACATACTCCATGGCCACTTCTGGCTTGGTTACCATCCTCTCGTTTTCATAATCATAATAACCCCAGCCTGAAGGCCCTTCTCCATATATACCCTCTCCGGTTTTCATCCTGGGAACAGTTACTTCAGTGCCTCCAGGAAAGAGGGCCATGGCTTTAAAAATATGCCCTTCGTCTACAAAAACCCTCTCAATATTTGGGATACTCCCCCTTTCCAATTCCCGGAAAAAGTCTTCAGCGGAAAATGCATCCAGGTGGAGAATCAAAAAACGGGGTGCAGCTTCTCCCTTAATGGAAGGGCAAACAAAAAGGAAAAAAATAAGTAAAAATAATGACGTAGTTTTTAAAATAATCTTATGGCCCAGCTTAGTATGCAATATCTTATCCTCCTCGAAGTACATATTGGGGTGTTAGAATCCAATCCTATCTTTTTCTACCTTTCAAGAAATCCAAGCTGGTTTTTTTCCTGATTTATTTTTTTGACCTGGGGGAATTAATAGTTGGATTAATTAAACCTGTTCTCCTTCAGAAGGTCTTTGCTCCTCTCTAATAATCTTTACCAAAACTTCCATAATTTCTGGGTCAAATTGGGTTCCAGCACATCTGTTTAACTCCTCCCGCGCCTCCCGGGTTGACAGGGTTTTTTTGTAGGGCCTGTAATTGGTCATTACATCAAAAGCATCTACAACAGCAGCAATCCTTGAAAGTAGGGGGATCTGCTCTCCCTTGAGTCCCTTGGGATATCCCGTTCCATCCCACCATTCGTGGTGGGCGAGAATTTCAGAAGCAACGTGGGAGAACTCCGCTGTTGAACGGGCTATGCGATAACCTGTTTCGGGATGTTTTTTTACAAACTCCCACTCCAGTTCATTTAATTCTGAGGGCTTACAGAGGATAGTTTCGGGGATATTGATCTTACCAATATCATGCAGAGAAATTAAAAGGAGCAATCTGTCCAGTTCGGAGGGGGGCAATCCTATTTTTTCACCAACCTTCTGGGCCAGCCAGTTTAACCTCTGGGTGTGTTCTTCGGTTTCATGGCTTTTTTCCCCGAGAGTTTTTAATAGTATGGAGATTAAAACTCCCCGGGAACTCTTCGATTTGAAAAGTTTGTTTTTATACATTCGATCTTCGGCGAGGTTTAATACTTCTTTCAGGCTCTCTCCGGGATTTCCCTTTGCAGCAACTCCCAGGGAAAGAGAAACAGAGATCCGGTCTTCCTTGGTTTGCTCACACCTGGAAAGAATTCTTTTGTGAATTTTCTCCGCCTCAAATTCCGGGGTCTGAGGAAGCAAAAGCACAAATTCGTCCCCACCGAACCGGGCAACAATATCTTCTTTTCGACAGCAGCTACTGATTATGTTAGCGGCCCTTTTTATTAACTGGTCACCTTCCTTATGCCCAAAGGAGTCGTTAACAAATTTTAGACCATTGATATCCAGCATAATAATGCTAATCGGTAATTGCCGCTCAGTATCCAGCCTTTCCATTTCCTCTTCTAAAAAAACTCGGTTCCGCAAATTGGTTAAGGGATCGTGGAAGCTAATATAGCGGAGTTTTTCCCGGGCTTTTTTATTTTCCGTAATGTCCCGGATTAAAGCCAGGACCTCCTCTTCTCCGGAGGGAACCATCCTACCTTCCAGCCAGAGTTCCCCTTTGGGCCTTTCAAGTTTATATTCAACAAACTGGAGACTTTTGGTCAAAAGAGTTCTTTTGATACAACTATAAAACCGCTCACCCGCACCCTCGGGAATCATTTGTGTAATTTCCTTTCCCGTTAATTCCTCTGTGGAAAAGGCACGTTTTTCATCAAAACCAGAGATAAGGTCCAGGCAAGTCCCATCGAGGCCAAACCGGGCTATAATATCGGGAATAACTTCAATAATGGAACGATGGTATTTTTCACTATCTCTTATCCTTTTTTCCCGGGAAAACCGGGCTAGAGCAATACCCGATAGCTTTGCAAATAATTCCACTGCTCTTCGGTTCTCAATATCATCTCCTGTACGGGCAAAAAGGATAAAATCGCCCAGATTTTCTTCCAGATGAACCAGGTTGATTTTGAAAACACTTCCAATCCCCAGTTCATTTTTCCGCTTTTCCATTTGGCCAGGGATAAGTTTTTCACCCCGAAAATTTTGAAGGTCTTCGAGCTCAATAAGCTTATTCGCTGTAGAACCGTGGGAAACCATATTTTGATCCAGTTTCCAAAATTTTTCCCCAATAATTTCCTCTGCTTTTTCTATCCACTCCCTATCCCCGGACCAAGACCGGGTTATCAAGCATTCGGAACCTTTTTCCCTGGTTCTCAACAGGACTGCTTGCGAATTAGAAATTTCTAAAAACCTGTCAGTTAAAAGCTTAAAATCAAAATCTGCAAAAGGAAGCCCCAGCAGTTCTTCCGTGTAAATACTTAAAAAACCAAGGGCTTCCTTTTTATTTTTGTAATCAATTATATCTGTAATCAGGATGGAAAAAAACCCTTTTTCTCTGGAAAAAACCGAAACCTTAAACCAGCGCCCCAACTCATATAAAAAATCTTCAAATTCAGCTTCCCCAAGATTTAAAGCAATTTCTCCGTATTTTTGGGGCCGGAATAGCTGGGCCAAACTGGTACCCGGGAGAATTGCGCTGGCTCTTTCCCCGATTAATTCCGCACGGGAAAAACCTGTTAAACTCAAAAACGCCTGGTTGGCGTCTTGAAAAACAAAATCAACCGGGTCTCCATTGGAATCCAGAATTATTTTTTGCAGGGCCCAGGGATTTGGCATTTCTTCGATTAAGAACCGGTATTCATCTTTTTGTAAACCCATATTTACTTCCCCCTACCTTCCTTTTACCAGCTGGATACTTACCGGGGCAAAAAAAGAAATTATCGGGAAATTTAATAATTAAATTCGATACTGATAATTATTCTCCTTTTTTAGTTAATATTATTGCTTTCACTCACCAAGCTCGCCTTTATTAGCCCTCTTTTTTTGCGCAAAGAATATAGCTCAAGGGAAGCCTTACTTCCATCTTTTCCAGGTGAGAAAAAACGGCGGACACATCCCCCGGCAATTCCCTGAATTCTTCTATTTTCATCCCCGCCCTGATAAGCGAGGTTAAAATTTCCCCAATTGTATGGTCGAAAGAATAATTGACCAGTCCATCATAATCTTCATTTCCCACGTAATCCAGGGCTCCCTGGGTGATAACAGGACCATCTTTAAAATAAGAACCTGATATCTGCAAGGGATTCTCGGGTGGTGCCTCTTCTAAAAGCCAGGCAACGGGGTGAATTTCATAGATCAAAAGCCGGCCTCCCTTTTCCAGCAAACCCGTAACGATTTGAAACAGGCCGTCCAGATCCCCGAGCCAGGAAAGGGCCCCCGCGGAAATAAAGGCCAGGTCAGAGGGTGGGAATTTCCCGGGGTCGATATCGTAAACATCACTTCTAATGAATTTACATTCTACTCCTGTTTTCCGGGAAAGGTCCATAGCAGTTTTTATTGCCTCGTCGGAAATATCAAAGCCGAAGCATTCCTCTGCCCCCATTCGTTTTAAAGAAATAGTTTCCCGCCCGTCATTACAACAAAGGTTAACCACTCTGGCTCCCTCAACCCTTCCAAACTCTCTTAAATAGCTGATTATGGTTTCATCTAAATCTAAAAACCCATCCTGCAAAATAGGGTCTCCCTTTTTACTGCGAGCTTGCCGGTGTTTTAAACTTGCTTCATTCCACGCCTGACGGTTTTTTTCGGTATAATCTTTCTTTTCCAAATTTCCACTTCCTTCCCATTTTATTCCGGTTTAATTTTTGGGTAAGGGAGATTTTCCTTTATTGTCTTTGCAAAAACTTTAAACCCTCCCTGACTGTTAACCCGGGGAGTTTAGTTTCGGCAATAAACTGCCTGACCCTTGTCGGTTCTACCTTAGAATATTCCCTTAAAATCCACCCCAGGGCTTTTTGAATAAAAAATTCATCGGAATCCCTTAAACGCTTTATAGTTTCTGCCAGAAAATCCCAGTCTGTATCCTTTTTATACTTGATCCAGAAAAGAACAGTCGATCTCTCCAGCCAGATATTGCCGGAAGAAAGCCACCTTTCTACAACCGGTTTTCTCAGTTCGGGACAAATATAAAAAAGGTGTCCTGCAAGTTTGCTGGCGATAGGGTCTACCGTATCCCACCAGGATTTCTCCACTAGAATGAACTCAATAAGAAGAAGAATATCGGGAGAAAAATCCTTTTTATATTTCTCCAGCAGGGCAATGGTAAAATACTGGAATTCCCTTTCTGATAAATTCCATAATCCTGGAATTACTTCTTCCAATTTATTATAAGGAGGGCGGGTAGATCTTTGCAGAAACTCCCGGCTGATTTCATTTCGCCGAGGAGCTTTTATACCCAGAAAGGGAAATTGATCCCGCATATATTTGCTCATCGGAACTGAATCAACTGGCGAAGCCTCTGCATGCAAAGCTTTTTTGACTTTTTCCAGGTAAACACTGCTCTTCGAGTCCAATGGTCCTACCCCTTCTTCCCCTTCCCAGGGAAACTAATTTATTAAATTTTTTCTAGTAATCCCTTGTAAAAGGAAACCATCCGCTCAATATTTTCCTCCGAGATTCTTTCATCAACAGCATGAACTCTTTTTAATTCGGTATCTTTAATTTGCATTGGGGAAAAGCGGAAAATCTGGGAACACACCGGTTCAAAATACCGGGCATCGGTCCCCCCGAAAACCAGGTAAGGGGCAACAGTTGCCCCCGGGAAGGCCTCCAGGATTCTTTCCCTTAAAAATTGGAATTCTTCTCCCCTCCCGTCAGAAACCAGGGAGGGCTCGTAGGCATTCAAAACTTCGATTTCAATTTCATTATCGGCAATGGTCCTTTTCACGTGATCCAGCAAATCTTCGACTGAATCTCCAGGGAGCAGGCGAAAATTAATGGTCACACTGGGGCTATCAGGCAAAACATTGGAGGCCTTACTGCCCTCTGCCATGGTCGGAGCAACAGTGGTCCTGAGAAGAGCATTGCCGCCGGGAAAAGCGGAAAATTTTCTGATAAAAAGGGGGCGGAAAAGCCATAGATTGGCGATTACAAGACGCTTGCCCGGGGACATTTCCGGCCCGATATGGTCAAGCATCTCCCGGACAGGCTTGGAAATACGGGGCTGCATCTGGTTTTTTTCCAGTTTAACCACGGCCCGGGCGATTCTACCCAGCCCTGTAATGGCTGGGGGAGATGCTGAATGCCCTCCTCCACTGCGCGCGGTGAGTTCAAGATTTACAAAACCCTTTTCTGCAGTTCCCACAAGGGCGGCCGGATTTGAAAGACCTTTAATAATTCCTTCCATAATGCCTCCGCCCTCATCCAAGACGAAGTAAAGGTCAATTCCCCTTTCCTGGAGCAACTGGGCAATAGCAAGGGCTCCTTCTTTTCCCCTTACTTCTTCGTCATGCCCATAAGCTAAAAAGATGTCCCGGGCGGGTTTAAACGAGGAAGCAAGCAAGTCTTCTACTGCTTCGAGTTGAGCGATTAAATTATTTTTATTGTCCATGGCTCCCCTGCCCCAGACAAAACCATCTGCCCTTTTGCCCGAAAAAGGATGGTGGGTCCAACCTTTTTCCGTGTCTTCTTCAACTGGAACCACGTCTGAATGGGCCATTAGTAAAGCAGGTTTTTCCGACTGGTTTTTCCCCGGCCAGTGATACAGAAGGCTATGTTCATTTATTACTTCCCGTTTAAGTTCCTTATGGACCAGGGGATAGGTTTTTTCAAGAAAGGAAATTAAACCCTTAAATGCTTCAGGATTCTTACCGGAAATGGTTCTAAAGCCTATGGCAGCAGAGAGGTTGGCTATTGCCCGCTCTGGGTCAATTTTTTCTTTTTTTGTCCTTACAAAATCCCTGCTTTTATTCTGGAAAATATGGGTTCTGTAGAAGATTACCAGTAATAAAATTAACAGAACAAATAGGAGGATGCCCATTTTACCCACTCCCCTGCAAATAATTTTTATCTTACTTCTTTTCTCCAACCGGACGGGGATACCTGCAAAAAACTAAATTTCCCGGAAAAGGTAAGTTTTTCTGACGAAAATAATTAAGGCTCCATTTTTCTTTTGGAAATCAGGAGCCTTTAATTTAAGTATTTGATTTTTATATTCATTTTAGCTGAGGTCTACCAGCGCCGTTCAAATTTTCCAAAACCTCCGGAGCCTCTCCTCGAACCTCCCTTCGGGACTAAGTAGAAATTTCTTTCATTCATTCAATCACCTCCCTGGCATTAATTTCTTTTTTTCCGATTTGCCCTGATCAATTCCTTATATTTTGCCTGTCCGAGTAAAGTTTCCATTTTTTCACCTCCTCTTTTCCTTTTTTCTTGCTACTTTCTGTAGTTTTTGCGCCGCTGTTCTTCTTTCTGCCGGGTAATTATGGTTGCGTTGTAGGCCAGTCCGTAATCAAACATTTTAATCTCTCCTTTCTATTTTTTATTAATTTTATTAATTTTTCTTACCTCTGGCTTAATTATAATGGCATTACATTTTTTTGTCAATAGTAAAATTAAAATTTTTAATATTTTTTTTAATTTTTTTAATTATTTTATTAATTTTTCTTCCGATCACGAAAATAAAAAAGGCCGGAGTGAATTCCGGCCAAGCAATTTCAGTTATTCCTCTCCGTCCAGGACTTCCCTTGTAACTGGATACATAAAGAACATTGCCTGGTAGAGGTGGGGGCCTCCCCCGCTTTTCTCGGAAATCCTGCTGGTTTCAGCAAGAACATCCATTATTTTCTTCCTGGCTTCTTTAAATTCTTCTTCAGTCAATTTGAACCGGTAGAAGCCCAGGCTTCCCTGCTCGTAAATCTCATCTCCCAGCTGGGTGGTCTGGCTGGCCATTTTGGCAAAGCGGTCAACAATAACTTCCCGGAAAATTTCCAGGCCTTCTGAACTGGAGAGAAATTCTTTTTTTAGATTGAAAAACGTCGCTACCTGGAGGTAAAGGAGTTGTTCGTCTTTTTCTATCTCGTCCAGCAACCCACTACTTACCAGGCCCTGCAGGTAGCCCTCAACTTCTTCTTCCGGTAACTTCATTAC
>PWGV01000154.1 GCA_003554585.1 Halobacteroidaceae bacterium
CCGTTCAATGGTTGCAGAATTACAAAACCCTGCTACATCTTCGTAATTGCCATCAGGGTTCCGCCAATTGTGATAGGTCTCGGCAATGGTTTTGATGTCTTCAGGGGAGAACTCCTTTGTCCTGCGGTTGATTAAATGCCCCAAATTACGGGCATCGATAAAAAGAATTTCATCAGCACGGTTGCGGAACTTACCGTTGGCCTTATTTCGGCTTACAAACCATAAGCAGGCGGGGATCTGCGTGTTCAGAAACAACTTGGGAGGCAGGTTGACGATACAGTCAATAAGTCGGTCTTCAATCAATCCTTTGCGGATATCCCATTCACCCGAACTTTTGGTAGTCAGGGAGCCTTTTGCTAATACAAATCCAGCCAATCCACTGGGTGCCAAATGATAAAGGAAGTGTTGTATCCAGGCATAGTTCGCATTGCCTGCGGGTGGGGTTCCGTATTTCCACCGCCCGTCATTGCGCAGAAGTTCTCCGCTCCAGTCGCTGTCATTAAACGGTGGATTAGCAATCACGTAATCGGCTTTCAGGTCCTTGTGAAGGTCATTTAAGAAAGAGCCTTCATTATTCCATTTCACCTGGGAACTGTCGATACCTCGAATGGCTAAGTTCATTTTAGCCAGTCGCCAAGTAGTCTGGTTGCTTTCCTGACCGTATATGGAAATGTCGTTTACTCTGCCCTGATGCCTATGTACAAACTTCTCGGACTGAACAAACATACCACCAGAACCACAGCACGGGTCAAATACCCTTCCTTTATAAGGCTCAAGCATTTCCACAAGTAACTCGACAACACTTCGGGGAGTATAGAATTGTCCACCTTTTTTCCCTTCGGCCAAGGCAAACTCGCCCAGAAAATACTCGAATACATGGCCCAGTACATCCGCACTACGATTTCTGGCATCTCCAAGGGCAACGTTTCCAATCAAATCGATGAGGCCGCCCAGGTTAGTGGGGTCCAGGTTGCCCCGGGCATAGACCTTGGGCAAAACACCCCTTAAAGAAGGGTTTTCCTTTTCAATGGCGTCCATGGCTTCATCCACGTTCTTGCCAATGGTCGGCTGTTTCGCATTGGTCAGCAAAAAGCCCCATCTGGCCACCGGCGGTACAAAAAAGACGTTCTCTGCCTTGTATTCATCTTTGTCTTCGGGGTCTGCCCCGGCATACTCGCCATCACCGTTGTTCAGTTTTTCGTACAGCGCCTCAAAGGCATCAGAGATGTATTTCAGGAATATCAACCCAAGAACAACGTGTTTGTATTCCGCAGCGTCAATGTTTTTCCGCAGTTTATCCGCTGAATTCCAGAGCTGCTTTTCTAGAGGCTGTTCGTTGTTGTCTTTATTGTTCTTTTTGGACTTTGCCATTATTAGTTTATTCTCCTGTAGTCATTGCTGGTTCCTCTTCCAGAAAGATAGAAAGCAAAGCATCATGCTGGTTTCCGTTGTGGTTTATTTATGCCATGTATTATTGATTTAATGGTCTATCTACTTCACCATTCTGTTTCAATTGCTTCATCAAGATGATATTTGTTCACTCACTGCCTTCATTATTTTGATTAACTCAGATTATATTAATACCCACTAGGTAACATTCGCATGTATTGAATTTTTATCCTCTAAATCAGCTACCTCCAGTGCCATGTCGATAATGTCTTGAATATTTCTTCGACTATAGTTTGTTCCCAACCACCAACCAGGAGACACCTCAAAAGAATTATTTTCTGCTAAATCAGGACGTCCTGGATACAAATCAAATTTGTTTTTTGCTAAATATCTTCTTTTTTTTCCATGTTTACGAGATGCGAACCTCTCTAAAAAATTTTTGTCCTCTTCAGCCAGCACCTGGAAAAGAGTAGTCATTACTTCCCTTGCAGACTTTGCAGAATATACCTTGCCCTTATAAGTCAAAGAATATTTGTCAATGCTTTTAAGGGACTGTGTTGACTGTTCAACATGGGATTGATTTTTTAATTTAATCTTCGAATCTGATTTTTGTATTGAAGGAGTAGTTACTGAATTCGAAGATTGAGGACTGGTCAATTGTTTTTCAAGGAACTGGCTGCAAACATCTAAATCAGGCTTATATCCACAAAAATCTTCAACTCTTTCAGCAAGTAAGTCTAGCAACAATGAATCTTGTTCTTTGAGCATTGCTGCCCATGCTTTTGGAAGATTGCTTTCAATTTCCCTAACTCGTGCAATATCTTGGTAATCCTTACGTGCTTCCTTAAGAGCTTCATTAGAGCAAACGTTCTTGTAACCCAAATACCTTTGAAGTCTTTTATTAGATTCATCAATACTTCTATCCACCAAATCAAGTTTATATACTCTGCGTTCATCGTAACGACCTTGCTCACCAGGTAGATAAAAGCTCCATTCCTGGCCGTTAGTTAAAATTGCCATGGGAACACCTTCGTGAAAAGCATACTCAAAGAGTTGGCGGTCTGCTCCATCTGACGTTCCAGGCTTTTTGACTTCAATAAATATTGAAGGTTTATATGCTGGATGACACAGTGCATAATCTACACGCCGGTTTTGAACAGTAAATTCAGGTATTACTACAGAAGTATCAAAAACGGGCCATCCCAGCTCTTTCAATGTAGGTAATATAATTCCTTGGGAGACTGCTGCTTCAGAAATAAATTGACCTTGAAGTAAGCCTTCACGAACTTTTTCAATATGGCTAGTAAATGACATAATAAATCCTTCTTAAAAGGTTGTTTTAACTGCTATTTACCATAAAATAAGTTTTGAAATGGCTCCTTCAATTACTTCCAGAGTCATTGAGTCTAATCAAATCTTGCGTCATGGAGTTGCCAATAAGCTTCTGATTTTAAAATTTCGGGTTTGTGTTTATCAGCCAAATGCGCAGCGATAATCCCTTTTTTGTCTCGTAAAGCAGGGTCGGCGCCAGCTGTAATAAGATATTCCAGTATTTCAACATCGTTGAGCTCAGCAGCATGCATAAGAGCAGTCCGTCCTTTTTCATCCCGTGCATTCACATTGGCACCTTTTTCAATTAGCATTTTTGCTTTATCTGAGTCACTAAGCTCAATAGCATGCATAAGAGCAGTCCGTCCTTTTTCATCCCGTGCATTCACATTGGCACCTTTTTCAATTATTGTTTCAAAATCATTAGATGAAGGTATTGAATCAAAATCAATTTTGTCATTTTTACCTTCTTTATCACCTATACGTCTTTCATTCGAGTAGTTTGAAAGGTATATAGGGAGCATAAAAAAACAAAAAACAAGTATAAATGTTGGCAATATTGCTCTTGGATCAAGTAGATATGCAGTAGCTCTTCCTAGAAATTCAGATATAGGATGTCTACCGTAATCATCCATTTTCTTTTGATAGTCATATTGTTCTATTATTATTTCTATTTCATTTATGCTACGAGAAGGGTCAACAGGTATATCTCTTTGTCCAATCATTTCTCTTTGCTTATCCAATGGTGCTCCCCCTTGACTATCTAGTCTAAAAGATGTGGGATAAGCAGCAAGGTACATAGCTAGACCGAACCATACAATAAAAACTATAACAATTCTTTTTTTCATTTTAAACCTGTAAATTCTTTTTCTGTAATTTAACTGATTAAAATATGTGATGCATTCTTATACTTTTGTTTATTATTTTTGACTTACAAACCCAATTGTTTATTACTTTTATTAAAATTATCCCATTTGCATTCTGGTCGTTATAGGGTTCGTCATTGGTAATGCCGAAAATTGTTACTCCTGTTTCTTCAGTCACAGGTCCAAATCATTATGTTCTTGCAGCCGCCTCTGAAAAGCTCGATTGACTGTAGCAGACCTCATTGCTTCAAATATGGCAATGCCGTCGGCTACGCCTATGTCTCCACGGTCAATTTTCTCGCACAGGCCAATGCGCAGGGCGTGCAGATTTTGAATATTGAGGTCATCAGGGTGTTTTTCATTCATCTCTTCCCATTGGGCCAAGGCCGCTGGGTCGTGACAAAGATTCTCGATATCCTCATCAGTCCATACAGGGGTCATAAACAGGAAAAGAGTCAAGGTAGAAAGCATCAACGTCTTCATATTGACCTCCAATCACTCTTTCAGCTCAATCTTTAGTCGTCCTTCCTCTACCTGTAAGTCTTTAACCCCTTCGCTGAATATATCCCACACTCCACCGCCCGGCCATCAGCCTTGACTAGGTCCTTTTCTTTCCAGCCTCCCAGCCAGGCCGAAGGCATAGGCACGCCCATTAGACTGACTCCTTCAATAGTCATAGTAGGGCGGCCTTCAGAATGTCCGACAACTATTCCGGTTGATACCTCCACAGTTTTTCCGCCAATACCAGGCACATGCTCAGACATATCAACAAGCAGGGTCGCTGAGGTTTTGCCGTCAGAGAGATTGAAAGATGCCCTGTTGGCAAGGTCCGGGTCTCTGGCGATTATGGCATTGAGCTCACGTTCGGTCAGATAAATTACCCGGTCATCAGGTCTTTCTTTATATGGCTCAGATTTGTCAGTAAGGGTTTTCAGCTTTATATCCAATTCTGCCTGTTCATGAGAATCCAGCACCACTGGAGATACTTCAGGCTGGAATATCCAGAGTCTGGCAACCAGGAGAGTGACCAGAGCAGCAATAATCGCTGTCAGTGCCACAAGAGCGAGAACTGCGTGAAGGCGTATTGATCTACGGGCTTGATGGGACATAAAAAACCTTATTGTCCTGTTTGCCTGTCCTGGAGTTCCTCGGTGACCTGCCTGACTTTATCCAGGTAGTCTTCCTGGGTAATAATTCCCTTCTCCAGGAGAAGAGAAAGCAAAGCTTCATGCTGAATTCGTATTGGAATATGAAATTTCATCTCAGGTAAAAGCTTTTGTCTATGGGTCGTTGCCATTTTCAGCCATTACAGGCTTTTGGTTTTTTGGGTAGGCAGTAAGTTCCATTTAGCTAATCTTTAAATAAATTTCAATAATAATTTCAGTAGAATTTAATCAGGAGGGTAATATAAGGAGTGAAGCAGGGGCTGGAAATGTGAAGACAAACAAGAGACATCCTGGACAGGGAAAAGACAAGGCAGGGCCGACAGACAATCATCTGTCAGCCCTGACTCACTGAGCATATAATACAAGTATGTTGGGGGTAAATTCTGTGAGTAGGTCAAAAGGGGTGCAGAGAAAAGACATCCAGACAGCTGCTGAACAGCATAGCACTTATATGGGTGTGCTGTCTCTGCAGCTTTTGTTGGTAGGTAGATGAAACTAGAATTTACTAAGAAGGTATACCTCTCCCTCAGCCAATGAAATTGGCTTCGGTCGGGTGCAGGCTCTTCGAGCCTGCCTAGGAATTATTAAAAAAGACAATAAGGGGGTGTGGACTATAGCAAACTCACAGTAAACTTAAAGGTAGAAAACCTTTAACTCCAGGTAAGAGCCCTTGTATGCATCGTGGCTAAACAGCACTCAGAAAAACTACGCAGGATTTTCCCTACAATAAAAACTTATAGGGGAAATATTGCGGATTTTTGGTTTTGTCTAATCGAGGTTGTCTATCGGAGACACACAGCCCCCGCCCTTAGTCACCATCCCAGGAATTGGCTATTATTTAATGAAGTATGTTGGATTCCCCCTTCCTTTCCCAGTAACCAGAGTAACTTCATTGTCAGTCATAGCCTTATTAATAGCAGATTCATGGTTCTGGGCCTTATCAATAAGCTTGTCCATCGTCCTCGGCGAAGCACCTAAATATTCTGCCACATCTGTCTTGGAGTATTGTCCTCTGCTCATTGTCTCTATGTACTTGCGAAGGGCCTCCTCAAAGTTTGATTTCTTGGGTCGTTTTTCACCCGTAGCCAACTCCCAGGTCCAATCAATTTTTATGCCGGGCATCTCCTTTCGTATAGCATTTAATATCTCTTCAGCCTCATCTTTAGACTTGAACGCAATATATCCCTCAGCCAGCGGACAGTTTCCTTCAGCATCGATTGTCTTTCTGCATCGAATTCTGTTGAAGGCCTGGATGATGTCGGAAATAATCCATCCCATCTTCAGATTCCTTTTAGCCTGTTTCATTTGTTCCAGGGTGTCTGGGTCAATTTCCTCTGGAGCAATAGGTCCTTTTAAAGCTTGATAAGCATTTGTGGAGCAGATTTCAGGCTTATATGGAATGCCGAATATAACGACGGTATCACAGTCATTCCACAGGTTCCTGCCCTGGATAGCTCCCCAGTGACCCGTCTCCATCTGAAAGTCGGGTTTGAAAGTTTTCAGGATGGGCTCCACATCCTTATGGGTGACAATCAGGACCTTCGAATCACTGTTGAGTCTGCCATTGAGGTCATTCAATAACTGTTCGCAGACCTCCTGGCCATTCTCGACCATAGACTGTTTTCCTACCTTGTGGCCCACAGAGACATGCAGGGTTACATTCTGGTAATTGCGTACACCTTCAGGTTTACTCCAAGGTGCCGCATAGTCAAAGAGTTGATAAATAGTATTTGTGCTTGCAGTTCCATCCAGAACTACTGCTCCCTTGACATCTTCAGGGACCAGAAGCCTGGCAGTGTTCCAGGTGAGCTTCCCGTTATAATTGGCGCAGTACATAAATTCTTTAACCAAATGCTCCATGGACTTTAGGGTTTCATCCACTCTTCTTTGACCTTTTTTCCTGTCCTCTTTGTTCTTCCTTCCCCTGTCGATCAAGTCCCACTGGATATTTGCTTCCGATATAGCTAACCGAAGTCTGGAGAAATCCAATTTCTCAATTTTGTCATGGTTGTCTGCCCTTTTGAATTCCTGCTCTTGGCATTGAGCCTTCATCTTTTTGAGAACCTCAGTCTCAAATGGAAACTCTTGATTAAGCTCCTCAATGGCTTGGAGAAGCTTATTTATGTCGCTTTTCTGGACTTGGTGTTCTTCAATAATATCCAAGCATTCATCGATGACGATGAGTTTTCTTTTTCCTTCAAAACTTTTGAAGTTGTGAAAGAAGCTGAAGGTGTCACGAATCGTTCCATCCCTTCCGACATAATCCAAGGCCAATTCATAGGCCCGGTGGGTAATGATTAGCACAGGCCATGAAGACAACTCTTCAAATGAGGTCTCGCTGTCACTGTGGTGGGCAATGGCAACATTATGTCCGGACAGCTCATTGACCATGTCTGCAAAGTTGTCTGCTTCTTCTTTGAGTCGAGTGACAACAAGAACACCAGGGTGTTCCTCTACCTCATTGGATAACAGGGCTGAGTAAAGAATGGTCCCCCGGGTCTTCCCTGAGCCGGTCGGAGGCTGGCAGACAATCCATTGGGTGCCAAGCTCCTCTCCATGCGTTATGATATTCTGCTTGAATGCCTGGGCCAGCTGCTTCCAGGTAAGACGCAGCCCTCTGTTGGAATGATTGCCCAGTATCTCGGTCCAGTGTTCCTTCATCTTTTTCACGAAAACTTCTGGTTCAATGTAATTTTTGTTACTCATTTCTTTCCTCCTTGCTTTCCTCCTTGATTTGGGGTTAACTTTCTTGACTACTTGACCAAGAAAAAGCCCTGGCATCCGTATATCTGGACACCAGGGCTTTCATGTTCCTGCTGAATAAACTTTTTTGTATTTTCAAAAGCAAATGCGCTGAGCCTGAGCTCAAAAAGCATTTCTGGGTGGGCCTATCATGTCGGTCTTTAGGTGAACGAGCAGGTATTTGTGTTTCAGTAAAAAAATAAAAAGGAGGACTTTAAGTCTTCCTCACTTAAGGCTTTTAACTTTCACCATAATTCCGTTAGAGTAATCGCTGAAGACCCCAACAACCCTTGGTTCGTGGCCAAGGATGTGTGCGATGTGTTGGGGCTTGAGTTGCGTGGATTGAAGTAAAACTATCCTGGATGAAGATGAAAAGGGAGCAGTCAATGTCTGCACCCCTGGCGGGAACCAGCGAATGACGGTGGTTGCTGAAGACCCCAACAACCCTTGGTTCGTGGCTAAGGATGTTTGCGACGTGTTGAGCCTTAAGCCTTGGCACGCAAAAGACGCCTTGATGAGAATGAAAAAAGCTACCTCGTTAGAACCGAGGTAGGAATGAAGCCTGGTCTGGATATAGGCATTGCAAGGTGGTCGGGAAAATACCGACCCCTTGGTGGCCAAAAGGTGATGAATCGTCACCTTTGGGATGAAAAATCCAAGTTGCCCAGAAAGCAATGAGGAGTCACTGCCCTGAAACAGGGCGGTGAATAGCATCGAGGGTTTCAATAAAATCAAATATTTATGATTTCTACGTCAAATGGTCGTGGAAATCAAACAGTTAAATAAAAATCAAAAAGGAGGACGTTATGTCTACTACACTTAAAACTTTCAATTTTACCGACAATCATGCCGTGAGAGTAATCGTTGACGATTCCAATGAACCCTGGTTCGTGGCCAAGGATGTAGCTGAAGTTTTGGGGTATGCATATCCTGCACAATCAGTCAGAAAGTTCTGTAAGTCCCCGAAATTATTGAAAGGAGTCGAAGCGACTACTTTGACTTCCAGCCCTCGGGGCATAACCATCATCCCTGAACGTGACGTCTACCGACTTATCATGAGGTCCAAACTCCCTCAGGCAGAGGAGTTTGAGGAATGGGTAGTAGGAACTGTCCTGCCCTCCATCCGTAAGCATGGGGCTTACATCCAGGGCCAGGAGAATTTGGACGAGGATATGTCCATAAAAACACAGTCATTGTATTAAATTGTATTTGGTCAATCAGGGTGACTCCTTCAACGCTTTTCCCTTTTCCCCATAGTGCAACCGCACTCCCGTCAGTCATTAATGAATTCTTCTTGAAATACCGTGGTTAAGCCTTTTTCTTCTCTTCTTCATATCCGGTGCGCTTGTCATCTTCTTTATATTAACTCGCTGATATAATTAAATGTATATTGATGACCAATGAACGATAAGTTAAAATCAGAAAATAAATAGGTAGGCTCAATTGTTTTTTAAGTGGCTGGCTTAAGGGGCTATCCATGACTGGCCTCGATAGATCCAGGGAATATAATCACTGGTCCGGGTAGCAGCATCCATAAGAGAACCGATAGTCTCGGGGTCATCAGCTGACACACGGGCCGGTAGAAAGAGGGGAGGGAAGAAGGATAAGTAAAAAACCGGACATAAGTTTAATGAAAACTTGAAGTGTCATAATTATCAAAACCATCTGGAGATTAACTCAGCCAAACAGCAGGGAGGATGTTAACATGCTATCAATTAAAGAAAAGATATCCAGCTTGAAATGCTTGCTGTTTTTTATCTCTTTATTATTTGTTCTAGTTTTTTCCGCATGTACTCAGGACACGGGCCTGGAGGAACTCCGTACAGAGGCGAAACAAGGGGATGTCGATGCTCAATTTTACCTAGGAGTTATGTACGACCATGGCCGAGGCGTACAACAGGACTATGAGCAGGCTGTGAGGTGGTATAGGAAGGCTGCCGAACAAGGATTAGCTGAAGCTCAATATAACCTAGGGCTTATGTACCACCAAGGACAAGGTGTTGTTCAGGACTATGAGCAGGCTTTGCAATGGTATAGAAAGGCTGCCGAACAGGGGTATGCTAGAGCTCAATTCAATCTAGGAGTTATGTACGACCATGGCCGAGGCTTACAACAGGACTATGAGCAGGCTGTGAGGTGGTATAGGAAGGCTGCCGAACAAGGATTAGCTGAAGCTCAAGTCAATCTAGGGTTTATGTACGACCAAGGACAAAGTGTTGTTCAGGACTATGAGCAGGCAGCGCAGTGGTACAGGAAAGCTGCAGAACAAGGACATGCTGGAGCTCAATTTAGGCTAGGGGTTATATATATAAAAGGCCAAGGTGTATTGCAGAGCTATGAGCAGGCAGAAAAATGGTTTAGAAAAGCTGCTGAACAAGGGAATGTCCAAGCTCAATTTTGGCTAGGGGAGATGTACAACGACTATGTCCGCAAGGACTATATAAAAGCCTATAAGTGGTACAATGTAGCTTCAGCACAGGGGTATAAAAAAGCGAGGGAGGCTCGAGATTTAGTAACTAAGGATGACTTCCGACCAAATAGCCGAAGCCCAGCGCCGAGCCCGTGAATGGGTGGAGAAGCATGAGGATAAGCTTGAGTAGTGGTTGGTCTTAAAGCAAGTGGAACTTAAAAATAATCTGGTTACTATTGCAGGCAATTAAAATA
>PWGV01000081.1 GCA_003554585.1 Halobacteroidaceae bacterium
AAATAGCGGGTAACCTCGGGGTGAGTTATGGTAACCGGTCCACCTTTTTTAATCTGTTCTTTGAAGAGGGGGATCGCGCTGCCCTCGCTTCCTAAAACATTACCAAAGCGGACGGCCACGTAGTCGGTTTTACTCTGGTTATTTTTGGCCTGGATAACACGTTCGGCAATTCGCTTGGTCGCTCCCATTACATTTGCAGGGTTAACTGCCTTGTCGGAGGAAATTAAGACAAAGCATTCCGCTGCAAAATTGTGGGCTTCTTCGCTGACATTTATGGTCCCGAAAATATTGTTTTTCACAGCCTCCGAAGCATTGGTCTCCATCAGCGGAACATGTTTATAGGCGGCGGCGTGGAAAATTACCTGGGGCCGGTGGGTTGAAAAAACATCCTTAACCCTCCCCCGGTCCTGGATAGTTCCCACAACTGGAACAAGTTTTATATCAGGAAATAGGGATTTTACCTCCCGGGAAACATGAAATACACTGTTTTCACTTACATCAAAAAGAATTATCTCCTCCGGTTTATAATTGGCAATCTGGCGGATTAACTCCGAACCAATGGATCCCCCACCTCCAGTTACCAGGACTCCCTTGCCTTCGAGGTAACCGCAGATACTTTCATTGTCAAGTTTTATCGGATCCCGGCGCAGGAGATCGTCCACCCTGACCTCCCGCAGTTGATTAATATCTACTTCTCCGCTCAGCAATTCAAACATCCCGGGCAGGATGCGGACATCTATCCCTTCCTCTCGGCAGAGATTATTTATCTCCCGGATAATTGTTCCAGGAGCCGTTGGTATTGCTATTATTACCTCCTCGATTTTCTTCTTTTTGATTACTTCCTTTAAGCGGGAACGGTTACCCAAAACCTTAATCCCGTGGATTTCCATCCCCTGTTTTCCGGGATCGTCGTCCATAATTCCAACCACATTATAGTTCAACTCCCCGTGTTTTTTGAGTTCCCGGATAACCATTTCCCCGGCATCTCCGGCCCCATATATTAGGATTTTTTTCTCGGGCTTTTCAACTGATAGTTTCTTCCTTTTAGTCCTTTCCCGCCATAACCTCCAGGAAAAACGGCTTCCCCCAATGAAAAGAATAGTCAGGGCCCAATTAATTGCAAGGATACTCCTGGGATAGACAATATTGGGATTTAGGAAAAAGTATGTACCGATCAGTCCGCTGCTGAGTGTGGTGCTTACCACAATCATTTTTAATTCATCAAGGCTAGCATAGTGCCAGAGCCGCTTGTAGAGCCCGAAATAGTAAAACATCCCCAGCCTTGATAAAAGGGAAACCCCAAGAATATTGAATAGGACAGCAGGCTGAAGGTAGGTTGAAGGAATATTAAAATCAAATCGCAACAAAAAACCCAGGAAAAAAACCAGGCAAACCACAATGGAATCAAGGAAAATTAAAGCTATCCTTCTGTAACTTCCCCCCAAAAAAATCATCCTTTCCATCTATTTTAACCTTTTTTTATCCCCGGTAACCCCTCCAGGAATTGCTTGTTCCAGAAGGCTTTCTAGATATTTAAACTCAGCGATAATATCTTCCTTCTTTTCGGCAAGAATTTCATGTTTGCTTTCCATGATTTTGGTTAAAATTCCTTCCAGGCGGTTAAAGGCTTTCTCCAGTTCCTCAAAACTTGGTTCTTTATCTTCATTTTCAAAATCTCCCTTTTTCATTTTTTTTTGCTCCCGGTTGATTAAAATACCTGCAACAATTTCTTCCAGGGGAACAACCGGGTTCTTGCGGAAGGTGTCAACAATTTTGCGGGTTTCACCCCGGCTTAAATTATATTTTAAAATATAGTCAAGGAGCTGGTTTTTCTTGGTAGGATCATCAGTGCTTTTATCCAGGGTATTGGCCTGGGAAATGTGGGAAAGGGTCAGCGGTGAATCTTCCCCGTAATAATTTTCCAGCACCTTTTTTTGATAGAACTGGTTTACCTCAAGAATATTCAACCAATCATTAATAGTAGTCCTGGGAATACCCAGCCGCCTGCTGGCCTCTTTTTTTGATAACTCTTCTTCTTTAATGTAATCTCTTATTGCTATGGCGCGCTCCAGGGGATTTAAATTTTCTCTCTGCAGGTTTTCCGCAAGCTGGATCAAACGTACTCTTTCCCGCTCCATGTTTTTCCTTACAACCATTGCCCAAACAGTTTTTTTCCCTTTTTCCTTGAGCGCCATGATCCGGCGCTCCCCGGCGATCAAAATATAATTTTCTTGTCCAGGTTTAACAATAACTGGCTGGATTTGGCCAATTTCTTCTATTGAACGGGCGAGGGCGGCGAGGCTTTCTTCACGAAATTCTCGGCGGACTTGATACCTGTCAATTTTAATTTTTCCCAATTCGATATTTTTTAATTCCATCGACATTGATCCTCCGTTTTTCATTTCTTTCCGCCTAATTCAACAAATACGATCTCTTTTCCTGCAGAGAATTGCAGAACTGCCCAAACCGGACCAGAACTATTTGCCTTTTCCTGTTTTTCTTTTCCCCTAAATCTTTTAATTAGTGTATTTTTCCGAAACAAAAGGCGGAGCAAAATTCTCTCCGCCTTTGTTTTATTTAATTTTCAAACTGCTTTTTACCTTTTTAACCCTATTCGTTTCCTTTTTCATCTTCCCGCAGGAAATGGTAAAACAAAAGACCGCCTGTTCCAAGGAAAATCCCCAAAACTCCAGCCAGGGCGAGGTTCAACTTATGATTCGGTGCTACTCTCCCTTCTCTAATATAGGGTTCTTCCATTATCGCAATTCCACATCCGGAAAGATTTTCTAAAAAGAAGTTAAGAGATTCATACTCCTGGACAATTCGTGCTAAATTTGCGTCGGCTCTTTCATGCCGCCGCTGCAGATCAATTTTTTCGGTCTTGACCTCCAGCAATTGGAACTGAATTTCTTCAATTTCTTCATGCATTTCTCCGGTCAATTTTTCCAGATCTGATTTTTTGTTCTCCAGCTCTTCCAACCGGACCCGTTGATCTATACTCTGCTGTCTGAGAAAAACCCAAACGGGGCTTACTTCTTCCAGATGCAAGGCAAGTTGTCTTAGGTTTTGGTAATATGTTTCCTGTAATAACCGATCCATACTCCGGATAGCCTCATCAACATCCCCTTCTTCCTTCGCTACCAATTCTTCAAGGAATGGAGAAGTTGTTCGAAGAACATCCAGTTCAACCTTTGTTTGCTGGAGTTCATCCATGTAAGAAGTTACATTCCTCTCCAGCCAGGAAAGCCTATTTTCCATTTGTTCAATGTTATTTTCTTTCTGGAAAGCGATTAGTCGATCATTAATCTCCTCAAAATTCCTGGTGGCACTCCTCATTGTTGCTTCTAACTGGGCAAGATTTTCCCGGTTTTGGGAAGTAATATATTTCATTAATTCCTTATTATTAGTCTCAATCCAGGCCGAGAGTATATCCCTTGCTGCTTCTGGATCATTGTCCCGGAAAGAAAGGAACAAGAAATTATCTTCTCCATCCAGTTCTGATTCCAGGCTGCGAGCAGTTATTTCCCGACCAAAATCCTGGCCAATTTTTTCCTGCAGGGGGTTCATAACCAGTTGGCTGGTAAAAAAAGACACGTACCCTGACAGGGAAAGAGAAACCACCTCTGTTCCATTTGCTTCACCAGGTATCGGCCTAATCCGAAGAGTTGCCCTGCTCTCAAAAACGGGGTCCAAATAGACAAAGGTGTAAAGAGAAGCCAGCAATACAGCCAGGATAAAAATCCCGATTATGAAATACTTGCCTTTCCAGAGCTTGAAAAAGAGTTCGCGCAAATCAATTTCATATTCTTCCAAAAAACTCCCTCCCCCAAACAAAAAATCTTATAAACACGGTTTACCTCCAGGCCTCATAAAAAGAACCAATTGCCCTACTAATTTTTTGAAGTTCCTCATTATTTAAACCAGGATGCACTGGAATTGAGAGAACCTCCTGGCTGGCCTGTTCGGTAATAAGAAGTGAATAATCACCCAAACCCAGTTCCTGGTAATATGGCTGTTGATGCAGCCCCCTGGGATAGTGAATCCCCGTTCCTACACCTTCTTCCCTCAGGTGCTTCTGAAGTTCATCCCGCCTCTGGCAACGAAGGGTATACTGATTATAGGAGTGATAACACTGCGGCGGAATATAGGGGGTTTCTACCTCGGGGATCATCCCCAGTTGCTGATCAAAAAATTCGGCGTGAGTCCTGCGGATAGCCACAAATTTTTCCAACCGCTCAAGCTGCACCAAACCCATTGCGCCACCCATTTCGGTCATGCGGTAATTAAAACCCATTTGCTTGTGGTTATAGCGCTCCGGAGCTCCATGGTTGATATAAAGACGAATTTTTTTGGCCAGGACTTCGTCGGAGGTTACTACCATTCCTCCCTCACCTGTTGTCATATTCTTGGTAGGATAGAAACTAAAGATCCCCGCCCTTCCCAGGGCACCTACAGGTCTGTCTGCGAATCTGGAACCGTGGGCCTGGGCAGCGTCCTCAAGCAAATCAACTTCATATTTTTGGGCCAGATATTCAAAATCAGCCATATTACATGGTAGCCCGTAAAGGTGAACAAGCAAAATTGCCTTAATAGAACTGTCTCTGGCCAGGATTTCCTCGGACTGTTCAGGATCAAGGTTAAAAGTTCTGGGCTCAATATCGGCAAAAACAGGGCGGGCTCCAGTGTTAAGAATTGAGTTAGAAGTAGCAATAAAGGTAAAGGGAGTTGTTAATACCCGATCCCCCGGGCCTAACCCCAAGCCAAACATCAGAGCCTGCAGGGCTGTAGTTCCCGAAGAAGTTGCAATTGCCTCCGAAGCCCCAATTCTCCCTGCGAAGTTTTCCTCAAATTTTTTAACCCGGTCTCCGGCAGCAAGCATTCCCGAAGCCAGGACCTCCTGGACAGCATTTTTTTCTTCTATTCCTAAAATTGGCCTGGCAACTGGGATCACCTGCTTAAAGCCCCCTCATCCCTGGTTTTATAGGCAAGAGTTTTTTTAATATTTTTCTGGATGTCCATACTGATGCGGAGCGCCTCAAGCCCATCATTACCGGTAATAATTGGCTTGGTTCCCTCCTGGATACACCCAATAAAATGAGCCAGCTGATTTCGAAGAGGTTCTTCGTCTGAAGAAAAAACCCTTTCCACCTTGTTTTCCTGGTGGTACTCGGAAAAATGGTCAAGGGAGGCATAACCACCCTTGTGAGATATCGTGATCCGCCTTTCCAGGTAATCCAGTTCAATATATGCGGCCATGGTTGTAATGGTTAAACGCCGCACCTTTTTATTTGTTACCCGGGAAGCAGTCAGGGATACGATTATGTTATCTTCAAGCAGAAGATTGGCCACAGCAAAGTCCACATGCCCATTGGAAGAACGGATAACCCTTCCAAAGGACTGCATCTTCTTAACCGTCTGGGGCAAAATGGAACGCATTATATCTATATCATGGATCATCAGGTCCTGCACAACGTCTGTATCTTCGATCCTGGGATCAAAGGGGCCCATCCTATCCATGCTGACAGCTATAATCCTCTGCTCTCTAAGGATTTTGGGAAGTTCCATTACAGCAGGATTAAACCTTTCAATATGGCCGACCTGCAGAATTCTCTCCTTCTGCTTGGCCAGCTTTAAAAGTTTCTGGGCCTCTTCAACAGTTGAAGTGATGGGTTTTTCAATTAATACATCCAGTCCCTTTTCCAGGGCCTTGCGGGCAATTTCGTAGTGAGTAGTGGTAGGAGTGACAATGCTAACCGCGTCAACATTTTCTATTAATTCTTCAAGGGTGGAAAATTCCTCGATTCCGTAGCCCCTTGCTATATCACTACTCCTCTTATCATCAATATCATAGATACCCATCAGGTCACAGATGTGTTTTAATGCTGCATATGATTTTACATGATGGCGTCCCATGTTTCCCACACCGATCACGCCAACTTTTACTTTCCCCAACTTAATTGCCTCCTTTTTTGCATTTAAAATGGAATTCCAATAGTAAATTCAAAATCACTTCTAATCGGATCTGCTTCCAGGCTCCAGAAGTAGCAGTCTTCTTCCTTTTTTAATAAACCTTTTAATTTTTCAAGTTTCCCTTTTAGCAAATTTAATTCTGTCTCCAAACCCGCGGTGTAAATGGGAAAATGCTTATTTTCATTGAACTTCGCCGTCCACTTAGAAAATACCTGCTGCTTTTTTTCAATAATATCAAAGTCAAAGGGTGTTTCACCGGTAATTTCCCTGAATGAAACCCCAATTGCAAAGTCGTGGCTGTCCCACTCCCAGGACCAGGCTAAGCTCCCTTCAAGAGCCCCCTGGAAATCAAATTGGGGATAATCATAACCTTCAAAACTCACCCGGGCGGAAAACGGTCCCCAGTCTCTATTTAAGGAGTACCTGGCTCCAATACGCTGTGATTCAATATCACCTTCCCTGAAAAAACCCAGGTCCAAAAAGCCTGCTCCTCCGCTACCGGCGTTAAAGGAAAACCTCATCTGGGGCAGCCTTTCCACCCTGGTTCCCCGGCGCTGACGAATCCACCATTTCCATTTATCCTCTTCAAATCCCAGGTCCACGTGAAGCTGTTCCCGGTAGCGCTGCCAGTCTCCAGAAAAATTTAACCCATCTACTGCAAATTCCCCCTGCAGTCGATGTAATTCTCCTTCCAGATTCCATTCAAGGGCCAGGGAATTTTCTATTTCCCTTCCCCGGTATTCCCATCCCGGGGTGAGATAATAATCATCTCCCCTGCCTTTAAAGCCCATAAAAATCTCAAATTCGGGTATGATTTTAAAACCATAGGAAGTTCCAAGCTCCCAGGGTTCATCTTTTTCTTTTTTTAAGTCAAATTTTCCCCTTACCCGGGTAGCAGGATCGTGGGAAATAGAAAGATCCAGGATTTCAATGTAATTGGTGCTGGTAAATTCAAAATAATACTCTCCAGACCAGTTTTGGGTAATTTCATGTTCAAAGAGGAGCTCTCCCAGAAAAAGATGCTCTCGGCTAGTTGTTTCAACAAAATATTCTCCCTTAAGTTTATCGGTTATATTGTGGTCAAAAGTTAAGCCCAGAAAAAAACCTTTATCACTATCATACCCAAAAGAAGGTATAGGGAAGGGGCTGGTTATAGTTCCATCTTCATACCGCGCAACATAATAGGGCAGGAAAAAGATTGGGGTTTCCCCCCAGAGCACCGTTACGCTGTAGGCATCTATCCTTCCCTCCGGAGAAATAACTACCCGCCGGGAACTTACCCTGTAATGGGGATCTGGTAAAATACAGGGAGTTATTGCTCCCTTTTCTATTTCCGAAAATTCCGGAGTAAACTCCAACCTGTCTCCCCAGAGAGTTAATTCATCGTAAGCAGTCCTAGGGGAAATTATCTGTCCCCTGCCTTCAGCGAAGAAAAACTGTAATTCTTCACCCTTTATTATTTCTTCTCCTTCCCGCAGGGAAACGTCACCCCGGGCAATAAGCATTTCCCGTTCAAGGTCAATGAATAGTTCTGCACAGGAAACAAAAATATCCCCGTAACGAAAATTTACTTCTCCACGGGCAGAGACCAGGTTATCCTCCAGATCATAGTCTATATCTAAGGCTTCAAGTTGAATATCCCGTTCTAAGGATTGCCCCAAAACAGAAATAGATAGGAGCAATGTAATCAGGATAGTATAGAAAATTATTTTCTGCAAACAAATCACTCCACCGGTTTTTTTATTACTTCTCCATACCGGAATAGTTCCCTGCACATAAAAAAGGACCCCCGATTACTCGGAGGCCCTTTCTTTATTAATTAACTTAGAAGCTTACACCGATACCTGCTTCGACACCTTTGTAGGTGTAGTCAAGTTCTTCAGCATCCAGGCTGTTATACTTACCCCAGATCAGGTCGAAGTTAGCCAGACCAGCGTAGTCAAACCCGGTGGAAAGTTCCATCCAGGTACCATCTGCATGGCCTACAGGGTAACGGTTGAGCTCGCGGTAGTCATAAGTGGCTGCGTTTACCCAGTCGAGGTTGGCAAGTACTTCCTTGGACAGGGTCAGACCAGCGTTATAGTTAAGTGCTTCGTGGGTAATACCATACCATACGCCTGCAGTCGGGGCAACATCAAAGCCCAAGAGACCGAAGGGGCCGGGAGCAGCGTCGGCATGGACAGAAGCGGTAAGAGGATCAGGAGTATCCAGACTATAAGCAACGTTTCCACCCATGGTCAGCCAGTCCATTGGAGTCAGGGTCAGGCTACCATCGAGGTCAACAGGCATGTCTCTTACATCGTCCATTATATCATACTTTGCACCAGCACTGATTTCAAGAATATCAATGGGGTACAGATTCAGGCGGGCGTTTACATTGTGGGCCTCGCCTACCTGAACGTTACCACCAGCAACCCAGCTAAATACAAAGGGACGACCCGGGCCCATTCTGTGGAAATAGCTCAGAGTAAGATCAAATACATCGGTTCCTGTTCCCAGGGATACGTCACGGAGGTCATACCACATTTGCTCTCCGTCCAGGTCATAGGTGTATTCGCCAAAGGCGTTGAGCTCCATGGGACCAAAAGTCAGAGCTTCGTCAAGTCCTACGGACCCACCAACTCTGTTAACTATACCAGCAGTTGGGACGCCAAGATCATACTTGTCGGTATACCAGGCTTCCAGGGCCAGGATGCCTATAAGGGCATCAGCGTTTACGCCGAGTCCACCTTTGGGCTGGACTCCATCTCCCAGGGGTGCAAACTCTTCAACACCGAGGGTGTAGTCTACACCAAGGTTGAGGAAACCAAGAGAAGCATCTGCTTTAGCAGTTGCGAAGTAAGCAAGTTCTTCACCTTCAAAAAGACCGGTTTCACTTACGGCGGTATCCAGGGTCAAAGTAAGGGGATCCAGGCTTGCTACATGCTTCATACCCAGGACATACTGATCGTCAAAGTTCTTGGTTCCAAAGGTGAAGGTAGAAGTCAGCATTTCCAGGGGCTTGGCGGTGTAGTCACCGATCATGTAGAAATTCACATCGGGACCAAGTAGATCTTCGAGAACCACTTCATCAGGATCAGTAAAGATAAAGGAAAGGCTTCCCTTGTCATGAGTGACAATTGCACCGCGGTCTTCTACTTCAATGTAACTGGTAGGAGCAACTTCGTACTCGTCGGTCAGTAAAACTTCGAAGATCGGGGTGGTAAGAGTTCCAGTTAAAGCTGGGAAAGGAATATCATAATTATCAAACATCCAGATCCCATCCTTGAACAGGTCCAGCTCCAGATCCATGTCGACCAGTTCAGTGCGGCCATGGATACCCAGGGTCAGGTCATAGGTGTAGGAAGCTCCTTCGGGAACAAGGATCGGGGCCCACCAGTGGGCAGAAGTCCTGTGCTGGAAGGGGTTTCTGTAAAGGGTTCCGTCGCCTGCTAGGCGCTTGTAAGCGCTAATGTCGAATCCAGCGTCGAGGCTGAAGGAAAGCTGAGGTTCTTTTTCCAGCTCGGCCCAGATTTCATCGATTTCATCTCTGAATTCGCGGGTCAGAGCGCGGATCATGATCATTACATCTTCAGCCTGCTGATCAGTAAGGCCCTGTCTTTGCATTTCGGCTCTCAAAGCGCGAGCGGTCTGATCAACATAGGACTTGATTTCACCTTCAGTTGCATCCACCTGGGCTGCAACTTCAGCGATCTTGGCATCCATAGCTTCGACATCGTCTTGCATCTGGAGAACCATGAATTCGAGGTCAAAATGCTCACCCATGAGGACCATCAGGTCGCTGCGGAGGTTTCTGATGTCAGTCTTAATTTCCTGATCATCAAAGTCCACATCAGCCAGAGCTGCTTCAATGCTCTCATCCACCCAGTCCATCATACGGGCGGTGATAATAGCAGCCTGGTAACGGGGGAGGTTCTCGGCCCCACGGAAGGTTCCGTCGGGGAACCCGATAATAATTCCAACTTCAGCGATTTTTGCCAGATAGTCTTCTGCCCAGTGACCTTCGGGTACGTCAACGAAGGCAAAAGCAGGGGTAGCCAGGCTTAACATCAAAGCCACGGCCAGAATTACACTTAGTTTCTTCATTCGTTAATTCCTCCTTGATTGTCTTGATTTTTTCCTTTTTGGCCCCTATCTGGCTGGGTCACAAATATGAGTCGCCTTGTTTCCTCAATTTGTTTCCCTAGTTATGTAGGCACCAAAAAGGTTTATCTCACACATCCCATATTTGGGTCCCGCGGCAATCAAGGGCACCTCCTTTCTCCGCAGTATAACCCGGGATGGTAAGCTTTAACCATTAATAAACATTCTACACTATTTATTTTAATCCTGCAACTTAAACGCAGATAAAAACCATTTTTTTCTAATATGTTTTACATCCTCTACTGTTATTCGATAAAGCCCTCTAAACACCTTCTTTTTCAGCATATTTTTTCAAAAACCTCAGCAAAATGACCTCTGCCGCGTAATCATCTATCTCCACCCGGGGAGTCAAAAGTCCCCTGGGAACAAGCTTTTTTAGCCCTTTCGGGGGGTTTCCCGCGAAAAAAAGCTTTCTGGCCTCTTCAGTACTTTTCACTTCTGAAACCAGAGAAAATCTTTTTTCTTTTTTGATTGCCAGGTCTTTTATATAATCCGAACCAGTACCATTACCTATCAGGATCAGATCCACCCCGAAACGGTTATCAACAGAACTTAAATAGGTGGGGAACTCATCCCGGGAAAGAACCCTCCGCTCCAGAATCCCCTCACCCACCCGGTAAAGAACGGTCCCGACCTTTTCTCGGCCGGGGTCTACAGCAAAAATCACTCTTCTCCCCCCAGCTCAGAAACCTTAAAACCAATATTTTCATTTATACTGTCACTTCGCCAGATATTTTCCGAGGCAATAACTGCCACCTCCAGCGGACCTTCTTTTTCTTTTAGTTCATCCAGGAGCTCATAGAAAACAACGAAATCAATTGTACCAAGATAACCGTGGGCATCCGGCAGAATTCCACTTTCAAGGGCAGCAATTCTTAAATCGTTAAAAATCTCTTCCAGCTCTTTCTCCAGTTCGTAAGGGGCCAGTTTTTGCTCAAACTCCTTGACCAGGATAATTTCTCCCTCTTCAAATACAATATAGTCAGGGATTAACTGGAAACGCGCCCGCAGGGGCTCCCCGGGAGTAGCATTGTTTTCGGCAACCAGCCTCATAATAAACCGGCCTTCCCGCTGGCGGAGTTCCCGGGCTACAGCAAGGAACTCGTTAGCATAAAAAACGATACTCCTGCCTGTTTCCGGATCGTGAAGTTCAACTCCCCGGGCCTGCGCGATTTCGTTGGCCTCCTGGACGAAGTCCTCCATTTTCTCCCAGATAACCCTTTCGTCCTGGCCACCTTCAATCAATGCCCAGTGGATTTCATCCCCGCGGAGATAAATAATATCTCCTTCTGCATACTCCTGGTATCGCTCCCCAAGGGCCTGGTATAAACGGCCAAGCTCCTGGAAACGTTCTTCATATTCTTCTTCCATTATCATGTAGGCAGTTTCCAGAGTTTCGGTTTTTTCTTCGAGTTCTTCCACTTTTGCTTCCAGTTCCCGGCGTTGAACAAGCAGGGCTTCAAGCTCTTCGGTTTGCTCGTCAAAAATTCGGTTTAGATATTCTTTATCCTCTTCCAGTTGAGCGATTTCTTCTCTTGCAGCGTCCAGCTCTTCGGAAACCTTGACCAGTTCTTCAGTAACTTCTTCCAGCTCTCCCGAAACCCTATTATATTCTCCGGTTACTTCTTCCAGTTCTCCCGTAACCCGCTCCAGTTCACGGGTTGCTTTTAAATATTCGCTGGTTGTTTCATCAAGTTCGGCTTCAAGCTGGGCTCTGTCCTGGCGGATCCTTTTCAGTTCATCTTCGGTCTGCTTAATTTCCTCTTCCATTTCTCCAAGCTGAGCATCCCGTTCCTGCAGCTGCGCGTCCCGTTCCTGCACCTGGAGAGAAAGGGCAGCCAGGTCCGATAAAACCCCCTGCAGGTTAAAGATAGCAGTTCTGACATTGCGGGAAGTTGCGAGCAAAATGGTAATGGAAAGGGAAGCAATCAAAACTCCGGTAACAATAGTGATGATAACCGAGGTGTGGCGGGGGCGAAGTCCGAAAAGGGATAATCTCTTCTTACCGACCTTGCGTCCAACCCGGTCACCAAGAAAAGCAATCAAGCCGCTGATAATTATTAGTCCCGCTATTAAAATCCAAGGATACATCATCCCCGCCTACCTCCCTTCTTAACGATCTGTAAAGAAAAGCATCACAAAACCAATAAAACCAAAAACAATATTTTGCAGCCAGCCACCGACTACGGGGAGAATATGTCCCGCTTCAGCAAGGGCTGAACCCACAGTCATCAGCATGTAATAAGCAAAAATCAGGCAAACGCTGACGCCCATTCCAATCGACGTCCCCGAACGGGTTGGCTGGATCCCCAGGGGAGCGGCAAGCAGAACAATAATAAAAGAAGCCAGGGGAACCGCCCAGCGTTGATGGTAAAAAACTTCATATTCCAGGGCTTCCCGGTTTTCTTCCCTGCGGGCAAGGATTATTTCCCGCAGTTCGCTCATGCTCATTTCCCGGGTGGGTTTCCGTCCCAGGGAAATCTGTCCCGGCGTTCGCTGGAGTTCTGGTATTCTATATTCAGAAAAAGTTCCCTGCAGAACCCTCTCCCCGGCAACAAACTGGTAGGTCCGCCCGTTAATAAAAACCCACTGCTGGTTGCGCCACAGCGCCTCTTCTGCTTCAATTACTGATACCAGGCGTCCTTCCTCGTAATTCTGGAAGATTACATCCCGTAAAAGTTCTTTTCCATCAAAATAGTGAGCGTAAAATATAAAGTCCACTTTACCCGTGGCCCGGTCCAGGGGAGCCATGTAGATATTTTCCTGCGATATGGGCATTTCCCGGTTGTAACGAGCGTAATAGGTCAGCTCTCGCACCCGCTCCTGGGCCAGCGGAGTCACGGTCTCATTGAAGAGGATGTTGATGCCGCCAAGGACCAGTGCCGCCAGGAGAAGCGGATAGGTCAGGCGCTTGATGCTGACCCCCCCCGCCCGAAATGCCGTTATTTCACCCTCCCGGCTCAGGCGGCCAAAGGTCATTACAACACTGATCAAAACACCCATGGGCAGGGTCAAAACCAGAATTTCCGGCAAACTGAGGAAGAAAATCCTTGTAACCAGATGAAAAGGAGCATTGTAATCGACCATCAGGTTGGCCAGGGAATAAAGGACATCTGTACCCACAAAAATTGCGGTAAAAGTTGCTATCCCGAAAAGAAACGAGGGGAGGTGCTGGCGCAAAATATAACGGTCAAAAATTGTCATGCCCCACACCTCACATCCGGAACCTTTCGCCCAGGTAAATTTTCCGGGCGATTTCGCTGGTCGCAATCTCATCGGAGGATCCGGCTGTTAAAATCTGCCCCTGGTGGATAATATATGCTCTATCGGTAACTGAAAGGGTATCGCGGACACTGTGGTCAGTTATCAGGATTCCAAAACCTTTCTCCCGAAGGTAGGTCAGCATTTCCTGGACGTCCCCCACACCAATTGGATCCACTCCGGAAAATGGTTCGTCCAGGAGAAGGAAGGAAGGTTCAGTTGCCAGGGCCCGGACTATTTCAACCCGGCGCCTCTCTCCACCTGAAAGCGAAGAACCCTTCTGGTTGCGGAGCTGGATCACTCCGAATTCCTTCATCAGCTGTTCGCTGCGCTCCTTTGCTTCGGCCTGGGGAAAATTATTGGCTTCAAATATTGCCAGGAGATTCTGCTCAACAGTCAGCCCCCGAAAAATTGAGGCCTCCTGGGCTAAGTAGCCGATGCCCCGGCGGGCCCGCAGGTGCATGGGCAGGCTGGTTATATTATTCCCATTGAGAAAAACCCGGCCCTGTTCAGCCCGAAGCAACCCTACAACCATATAAAAAGATGTGGTCTTTCCAGCACCATTGGGCCCCAAAAGACCAACAATTTCTCCGGGTGAAACTTCAAAATTAACCCCATCCACAACCCGTTTCCCCCGGTAACTTTTAACCAGATTTTCCGCGACTATTGCCATTTAATCCTCTCCTGCGGGTAGAAAAATGCGCCCCTTTTCCATGATTACCCGTTCTTCCTCGGGGGGAAGAATATAACGGACTTTTTGACCCTCAATCCGCATCCTTTTATAGTTACCGTGGACATTGCCCACGAATAAAACAAACTCCTCATCTCTAAATTCAATCCGGTCCGCCCAGATTTTCAAATCTTCATATTCCAGGTGAGCTTCTTCTTCGGCGACGAGGTTATCTCCTGCGAGATCAAGGGAAAAATTATTTCCTTCCAGGTAAAACCCTTCTCTTTTAATCCAGCCCGGGCCTGTAAGTTCTCCGGTCCTGTCTTCTGCAAGGGAAAGTTCTTCCCCCTGCATCTCCCATTGTTCATATGAACCCTGAACAGATCCCTGCACCCAGAGGGTTTCTTTTTCCAGGTTGATTTCCATTTTATCCCCCTGGACTAAAAGACCCTGTTGCTCCAGGCGGCAGGAACCCTCTACAAATAACTCTTCCTTATCAATTTTAAATTTAGCATAATCGGCGGTAATTTGCAAATCCGGACCAGTTATCACTACATTTCCCCGGGCTTCAACTATCTCATTTATAACATCCCAGTCAATTTCATCTCCGTCAATAATGTAGTCTTCAGCAGCATTAACAGGAAAGGCCAGGAGTAAAATTAAAAAACACCAGAACAAACTACGGAGTTTCAACTCCATCACCTTCTCTCCTCAAATAAAGCCGGGCATCTCCCCGCAGGTATATTAATTCCATTTTATCCCGTAATTCAACTTTCTCTCCCTGTCCCGAAAAACCTTCCCCCTGAATTAAAACTCCGCCTCCACCATAAAGAGTGGGATCGCCCCCATACCATTCCAGAAAACCCATTTCCATAGTATAAAGGGGATTCTTGAGCCCAACATTATTTTCCAGTCGCAGATATTCTGGATCCATTTCTAAATATCCCAGATCTGCTTCAACTTCGTAGAAACCTTCTGATTCCAAACCCTTAAACTCCCCCCAAACTACTTCCAAATCCATGTAAGTTCCATCGGGACTTTCCACCAGCAAATCTCCCCGCAATTCAAGCCCAAATCCATCTTCCTGGGGGGGAAGAGAAAGCTGGAAATTTTCAACTTCCCGGCGGGGCAGTTCTATCTCTTCCTGGGGTTCTTCCGGAGTTAAATCAACCGGTCGGAACAAAAAATAAATCCCTGCCCCCAGAAGGACCAGGAGAATAACTGTTAAAGGCAGAACCCATTTCTTCATGAACTCACCGCCTTTGCCCGCCTTTCTCTCCAGCGGGGCCGGAGAGCAAGCCAGGCCGCAGGTTCATTCCTGATTTCCTCGCCAAGGTGTTCATTAAGGTCTTCCAGTATTTCTGGGACAGTTCTTCCTTCCGTCGGGACGGGTTCTTTTATAACGACCCGGTGCCTGTCATTGGGCAGGTAACGGATGGCCACGGGTAAAACCGGACAGGAAAATTTCCGGCTTAATACTGCAGCCCCGGAAAAAGTGGGGGTTTTCCGCCCGCAGAAATCCACTTCAACTCCCCGCGCCCCTGCGAATTCGTCCATCATTACCAGGAGAACTTCCCCCCGCCGCAGGACCTGAAAGGCTTCCCTGAGGGCCAGTCCTTTCTGGTATATAAGCCCAAGGCCCAGGTTTTCCCGCAATTGATTTATCAATTTATCAGTCCGGGGGAGCTTTTGTTCTTTAATTATGGCGTGCACGGGATAGCCTTTTTTCCCGATTGAAATTATCTTCAATTCCCAGTTGCCAATATGCCCCCCTGCCAGGATTACACCTTTATTTTCTGCATAAGCCTGTTTTAAAATGTCCAGGCCGGAAAATTCCACTTTTTCTGCAAACTTTTTTTCCCTCCAGCCGGGGAGGAGTAGAAACTCCCCGAGGGTCCTTCCCAGCCTCATTAAATTGGTCCTGACCATTTCTGGTTTGAACTGATTTTCCCCCAGGGCCTGCTTTAAATTTTCAGCAACAATCCCCCTTTTGCGGGGGCTAAATCTAAAAATCAACCAGCCGAAAATTTCTCCAAGCCGGTAGGTGAAACTATCGGGAAAAACCCGGGAGATTAAAAGTAAGAAGCGGAGGAAAAAATAAATGGTGGCATCTCCGGGTTTCAATAAGGCCACCTCCCCTGCCCCTTGAGGATCATTTCAACTACTTCCCTTACAGCCCCGCGGCCCCCGCTCCTCCCGGTAATATAATGGGCCAGGGCTTTGAGTTCTGGAGCTCCGTTGGGAACTGTCACGGCAAGGCCAACTTTTTCCAGCAGGTAGAGGTCGTTCAGGTCGTCCCCGATATACGCAACCTGTTCAAAATCAAGGTTTTCTTTTTGCAGGATTTCTTTCATCCGGCCCAGCTTATCCCTGACTCCCAGGTGAACATCATCCAGTCCCAGTTCTTCCGCCCGGCTGTTTACCGCCTGGGAAAATTTTCCCGTGATTATTGTTACCAGAAGACCCTGTTTCTGGGCCAGGTTTAAGCCCAGACCATCATGGGCGTGGAAAGCTTTCATTTCTTCCCCTTGGCCTCCCACATAAAGCAGGCCGTCAGTTAGAACGCCATCAACATCGCAGGCCAGGAGTTTTATTTTTTTCACCCGTTCCAGAAGTTCTTTCTGCATTTCCTTCACCTCAGACAACACCCGCTTGGAAAAGGTCCTGGTAATTAACAAGCCCAAGGGGGCGCCCTTGTTTATCAACCACCGGGAGGTGGCCAATCTCTTTCTCTTCCATGATTCGCACTGCTTCTGCAGCCAGCTTTTTCCCGTTAATGCTCATGGGATCAGCGGTCATTATTTCTCCCGCAGTCCTGGCCATAATATCCCGTCCCTCCCGGGAAAGGCTCCGGCGAATATCTCCATCGGTAATAATCCCGACCAGTAGTCCCGCGTCATCAACAACGCTGACTGCTCCCATTCGGCTTGAAGTCATGGCCAGGAGAGCCTCGTCTATCGTGGCTTCGGGAGAAATTTTGGGATTTTTTCCCCTCACTTTTAACACATCTGATATCCGCAAAAGCAGCCTGCGGCCCAATCTCCCGCTGGGGTGGAAACGAGCAAAATCTTCTTCACTAAAATCCCGGGCTTTCAGGAGGGCCATCGCCAGGGCGTCGCCCAGGGCGAGACTTGCTGTGCTGGAAGCTGTTGGCGCAAGGCCAAGGGGGCAGGCCTCTTCCCTCACCGGAACCAGGAGCGAGATATCACTTTCCTGGCCCAGGCGGGAATCATTCCGGCTGCAAAAAGATATCAGGCGGGCCCCCAGCCTTTTAACAACAGGAACCAGGTCCAGGAGTTCTTCGGTTTCCCCCGAGTGAGAAAGGGCGATAAAAATATCATTTTTGGTTACCACCCCCACGTCCCCGTGCAGGGCATCTGTAGGGTGCAGAAAAAAAGCAGGGGTCCCGGTACTGGCCAGGGTAGCGGCTATCTTTCTCCCGATCAAACCACTTTTGCCCACTCCGCTTACAATTACCCGACCGGAATTATCCAGAATCATTTCCACGATCTTCACAAAATCCTCGCCCAGCTTCTCCCGCAGGGCCAGGACCGCTTCTCCTTCTATTGTCAGAACGCGCCGGGCTTCCTCCAGAATCATTTTCCCACCTCCCGCCGGGCATTATCAATGGCAATAACTTCCCTCAAGGTACCTTCTAACTTTTCCAGGGGAATCATATTGGGACCATCGCTTTTTGCTTCCCCGGGATTGTCGTGGACTTCCAAAAACAAGGCATCGATACCGGCTCCTGCTGCAGCTCGGGCTAAATGTGGTGCCATGGCCCAGTCTCCCCCCGAAGCACCTCCGGCTCCCCCGGGCATTTGAACGCTGTGGGTGGCATCGAATACAATCGGGTAACCGGTTTCCCGCATAATCACCAGGGACCGCATATCAACAACAAGATTGTGGTAACCAAAAGTGGTGCCTCTCTCCGTGAGCAAAATTTTCTCACAACCTCCCTGTTCCAGCTTACCAACGGCATGAACCATATCTCCCGGGGCAAGAAACTGCCCTTTTTTTACATTCACAGCCCGACCGGTCCCGGCAGCGGCAAGGAGAAGATCGGTCTGTCGGCATAAAAAAGCGGGGATCTGGATAACATCCACGAAGGGAGCGGCAAGTTCCGCTTCCTTGGGAGAGTGGACATCAGTTAAAACCGGGCAACCAGTTTCCTTTTTAATTTCCTGTAAAATCTTCAGTCCCTCTTCCTGGCCAGGCCCGCGGTAGGAGCTGATTGAAGTCCTGTTGGCCTTGTCGTAGGATGACTTAAAAACATAGGGAACTCCCAGTTTCCGAGCGATTTCCCCAATTGAGCGGGCCATAAAGAGGGCGTGTTCACCACTTTCAATGACACAGGGCCCGGCGATTAGCAGGAGGGGAGAGCCTCCCCCTGCATGAATTTTCGGAGTTATTTCTACTTTCTTCATACCTTTTCTTCCTCCCTGAGAATACCTGTTACCACGTCCAGGTCACTGGGCCGGTCCACACCAACAGTCCGGTGCTGGGTATAAACTACCCCCATGCAGTAACCGTGCTCCAGGACCCGGAGTTGCTCCAGGCTCTCTCTCTGTTCCAGGGGAGTCCGGGGTAGCAGGGGAAACCGGAGCAAAAAATCCCGCCGGAAACCGTAAAATCCCAGGTGCAGCAGAGAATTCGCTCCCTCGCTGTTCCAGGGGAACGGAATCGGGGCCCGGGAAAAATAAAGTGCATAGCCCCGGATATCAGTTACCACCTTTACCCGATGCGGATCTTCCAGGTCCTTTCCCTGCATGTCAGTGGCTAAAGTTGTCATATGCACATTTTCATCATTAAAAAGTGGGGCCAGGAGGTTTTCCAGCATTTCCGGCCGGACCAGGGGCTCATCCCCCTGGACATTGATGATGAAATCTGCATCCAGTTCACCAACCACCTCGGCCAGTCGATCGGTTCCAGTAGGGTGATCGGAAGCAGTCATTACTGCCTCTCCACCGAATTCCTCGACAGCCCTTTTTATTCTCCGGTCGTCTGTAGCCACCAGGACCCGATCCAGGAGCTTACACCTGGCTGTCCTCCGGTAAACCCATTCAATCATGGAGCGATCCAGAAGTGGGGCCAGCGGTTTGCCCGGAAAACGAGTCGAACCATATCGGGCGGGAATTATTGCAACCACATTTTTACTCATCAGTTTCTCTCTCCTCGGGAAAAATTTGGTTAATTTTTTCTTCCAGGATCTCTCTACCTTCGCTGACTTCAACCTCGATCCCCAGAACCCATAGACCCATTGCCTGCCCCGCTATTAACTCCTTGAGTTCATCGGGAAGACCGACTATATCTTTTTCCGTGGTAATAATCATTCCTGCTCCCCGCATAAAAGCCATGGAGAATATCTCCAGGAGTTCCTCCTGGGTATAGCGGTGGTGGTCGGGAAAACGCAACCGGAGGACCAGTTCTGCCCCCATACCTTCCAGGGTCCTTTCAAAAGAAGCGGGATCTCCAATCCCGGAAAAAGCAATTACTTTCTTTTTGTTCAGGCCCAGGCCCCTCTCTTTCACGCCGGTAAAATCACGCAGCCACACCGGCCGGTGCCGGGCCTGGATGATTTTACCCTTTTTACCCAGGAGTTGTTGCAACTTCTCCAGTACCCTTTCCCGGCGTTTCAGGGGTAAATAGTCTGCCTTGGTCAAAATTACTAAATCCCCCCGCCTTAAAGACCAGCGTGGTTCCCGCAAAAGTCCCCGCGGAAAGATGTAACCGGAGCCAAAGGGATTTGTCGCGTCAATAGCAACAATATCGAGATCTCTCTCCAGGGTTCGGTGTTGAAAACCATCATCCAGAATAACTGCATCTACTCCCAGTTCCTCGACAGCATATTGACCGGCCGCATAGCGGCTGGCGCCAATAATAACCGGGACTTCCGGCAGCTGGGTAGCCAGCATCAGGGCTTCTTCCCCCGCCTGCTCAGAATCCATTAGAATTGAGTACCCATCGGAGACCACGGCAAATTCACCTTTAAAGGACCCCTTGTAACCACGGATTAAGATGGCCGGAACCAGGTTTTTTTTCTTGATTATATCTGCAACCATTCTAACCAGAGGAGTTTTCCCCGTCCCTCCGATAGTAATATTGCCAATACTGATAACCGGTATATTGAGTCTCCTGCGGGGTAAAATCCTTAATCTATAGAGAAAATTGCGGAACAGAATTACCAGGCCGTAAAAAAATGAAGCGAGCCGGAGAAAAAAGAGAAGAATTGGAACAAAAGGGCCTTTTTTCTTGCCCTGGACGAGCCGCAGATAATTATTCTTCCAGTTCTGTTTCTTTTGCATAAGTCGGGCCAGTTTAAGCCCTCCACCTCCTCTGGTCATTTTTATCTATTAATTGAGCCTGGCAGAGCCTGTGGTACCTGCCCCTGCGGGCCATGAGTTCTTCGTGGGTTCCTCTTTCTTTGATCTGCCCTTCCTCTAAATACAGGATCTGATCCGCCCGGCGAACCGTAGAGAGGCGGTGAGCTATGACAAAAGTTGTCCTGTTTTCCATGAGCCGGTCCAGGGCTTCCTGGACCAGGGCTTCCGATTCCACATCAAGGCTGGAAGTAGCTTCGTCCAGGATTAAAAGGCGAGGGTTTCTTAAAAGAGCCCGGGCAATGGCAACTCGCTGTTTTTCTCCTCCCGACAATCTACTCCCCCGCTCCCCCAGCGGGGTTGAATAACCCTGGGGTAATTTTTGAATAAACCTGTGGGCATTTGCCGCCTTTGCTGCCTCCTCAATTTCTTCTGGGGTGGCATCTCTTTTCCCGTAACCGATATTATCAGCAACTTCTCCAGAAAAAAGAATAATATCCTGGGGAACAATGGCCAGATTTTTCCGCAGCGAAGCAATTTTTATTTCCCTGATATCCCGGCCATCAATTAATACCCGGCCTGAATCGGGATCGTAAAAGCGGGGAATCAGATCCACCAAAGTCGATTTACCCGCTCCACTGGGACCCACTATCGCCAGGACCTGGCCGGGTTCTGCCCGTAAATTAATATTTTCCAGGGAAAACTCTCCCCCGGGATAGGCAAAAGAAACATCCCGGAAAACAACTTCGCCTCTAACTCCCTTTAAAGCTACTGCCCCGGGGCTATCCTTTACCTGGACTACCGCGTCCTGGAGTTCAAAAACTCTTTCCCCAGCTGCCAGGGCCTGCTGGATTTTCTGGACCAGCTTGCTCAGAGATTTTATCGGAGTCCCGATAATAGTCAGGTATCCGAAAAAGGCAACCAGTTCACCGGGAGTAAGGTTTCCCCGCATAACTTCCAGCCCACCGTACCATAAAACCGTGATAAAGCCAAGGGCAGTCATGGTCTCCACCAGGGGCGAAAGGAGAGCACCCAGCTGGGCGTTTTTCATGTGGAAGCGGTAATTGGACTGGTTTTCCCGGGTAAACCTCTCCACCTCTTCCTCTTCCATCCCGAATGATTTTACAACCCGGACCCCGCTGATTGTCTCCTGCAGAACTGAGGTAATATCTCCCATTTTGGCCTGGGCCCTCCTGCTGATCCCCCTGATCCGGCGGGAAAAATGGTTAAAAGCCCAGACGATTGGGGGGAGGACAATCATGGTAAACAGGGTCAGCTGCCAGTGGAGATAAAAGAGGTAGCCTACAATTGCGATCAGGGTAATCCCCTGATTAAAAACGCTTACGGTTCCACTAACAATTATATTCTGGATCAGGTTTATATCATTGGTCAATCTTGCCACCAGCTGCCCCGTATTCTGGGTTTGATAAAAACTCATGCTCAAATCCTGCATTCTGGTGTAGGTATCCCGGCGCAAATCCCTTACAGCACGCTGGCCCACCTGGGCGGTGAGGTAACCCTGGAGGTAATAAAACACCCCTTTTAAAATGAATAATCCCAGCATGAGCAGGGCAACGGTATTCAGAATGGTTAGCCCCTCGTCATTTATTGCATAAACAAGGGTATCCACGAAACTTCCGAAAAACCTTACCACTAAAACGGTGCAGAGCGCGTGCAGCCCCATGGCAATAATTCCAGTAAAAAATCGACCTTTATAAGGATTTAAATAGGAAAGGAGCCTTTTTCCAACACCCATTATGCTTCCCTCCTGCCGGCGGCCAGTAATTCGGCCACCCGTCCCGGGGTATCTTCCAGTTCCAGCATTGATTGCACCCGGGAAAGTTTTTCTATAATGTCCCTGTATCTATTCGGTTTAAGGGTTTCAATTGCAGCCTCCGCCAGGTTTTCGGCAGTAAAGTTTTCCTGCAAAAGTTCCGGGAGAAAGCGTTCCCCGTAAACCAGGTTGGGAAGCCCGATTGAATCCACCCTGGCCATCCGCCTGCCCAGCCAGAAAGTCAGGCGGTCGGTATGGTATACAATAACTGAAGGGGTGCCCAGTAAAGCGGCTTCCAGGGTTACGGTCCCTGAAGCGGCAAGAGCAAGACCAGCCCGGCCTGTTATTTCCCGGGTTTTCCCCTCAACAATCTCGATCCCCACCTCCCGGGCCGGCTCGAAAAGCTCCTCGGCCAAACCCGATGCCCGGGCCAGAATAAAGCGAAGTTCGGGCTTTTTTTTCTTTAAGATGGTTACCGCTTTAGCCATTACCGGCAAAATATCCTTTAATTCCTGGGTTCGGCTCCCGGGAAGAACTGCAATCAGGTCCTTTTCCTTTTCTTTTTCCGGGGTAAGCTCCTGGGCCAGGGGGTGGCCAACGTAATGGGTTTCAACCCCGAAATCTCGGTAAATCTCGGCCTCCCGGGGAAAAATACAGGCAACTTTTATTCCCCGCCGGGCCAGAAAACGGGCCCGCCAGCGCCCCCAAAACCATACCCCCGGCGGAATATAATGGAGAACCTCGATGCCCCTCCGGCGCAAAAGGGAACCAAGATACATGTTGAAACCGCTGCTGTCAACAAGGAGTGCTTTTTTTATTCCCATCTCCTTCGCCCTGCGGGCTGTCCGCCGGGCCAGGGCCAGGAGCGAAAAGAGATTAGAAAGGCCTCCCTTGACTCCAAAAGTACTGCGGTTCAGGGGATTTTCCCAGATGGAAACTCCGGCACCTTCAAGGGCTTCTCCCCCAAG
Organism: Halobacteroidaceae bacterium; assembly: GCA_003554585.1. Taxonomy (GTDB): domain Bacteria; phylum Bacillota; class Halanaerobiia; order B1SED10-174; family B1SED10-174; genus T1SED10-26. Next base: position 23,107 of record PWGV01000081.1, read on the forward strand.
GCCGCAGAGGAACTCAGGGTTATAATCTTTTAATTTTTCGGCTGCCTGGGCAGCATAGTAATCGCCTGAAACCTCCCCGGCAACAATCAGATATCCGGCCAATCCCCTACCTCCTCAGCCATAATCAGCAGGCGGTTTTCTTTTGCCTTTTTTATAACTTCCGGCCCATCCACAAGCATAACTCTGCCCGCTTCTAAAACCAGAGCTCGAGCTTTTATTTTAATTAGTAATTCCAGAGTATCCGGACCGACAACGGGTTGTTCGATCTGGCGGTAATCTTCCCTCCAGGCAACCTTGGCTACCACAAGTTCCTCTCCGGCCAGTTCATAGGCCCTCTTTAAAGCCCGGTCGGTTCCCTCCATGGCTTCTACTGCAACCACCATGCCTTTCTTTACGGCCACGGTCTGGCCAATCCCCAGTTTGCTTAGCTGCAGGGCCCGGTTTAAGGCCAGGTCAAGCTCACCCTTTAAATCATCATCCGGGGCAGTCCCGGTTAAAATTCCCGGCGAGGGAATAAAGTCCTGGAGAAACTCCTTCTGGGACCGAACCTTAATCCCCTTTTTCTCCAGGTCTCCCACCAGTATATTAATTATTTCCTCTTCGCTGCGGTTGCGTACTGCGCCCAGCAGGCGAAGCAGGTTCTTTCCCCGACCCAAAGCCTGGAATACCAGTTTTTTATCGAACCGGCCAGCAGCGGCAATTTCCTCCAGCCCTTCCTGCTGGAGGAGATCAACGAAATAGTCCCAGTCAATCTTTTCCAGGCGGTGAAAAGCATCTGCAAACGCTTCCAGGTCCTCTGTCCCGGGAAGAGCCAGGACAATCACCTCATAACCCCTACCCCTGGCTGAGTTTATCCAGAGTCTGGGCATTTCTCCTGTCCCTGCAAGAAGACCGATTTTTTTCATCAATCCTGCTCCCCCACTGCTTTTTTAATAATACCCCTGCGGCTGTTTTCGATAAAACTGGCCATCCTTCTGCACTCGAGAAATTCACCCAGCTCAGAATTGATTTTCTCCAGGGCCTGTCCTGTATTCAAACCGGACCGGTATAGATATTTATAAGCCCTACGCAGGGCTTTTCTCGTTTCAGAAGGAACTTTATTCCGCCTGAGTCCTACCGCATTTATATTGCGCACCACGGCAGGTTGTCCCGCTACAAGCAAAAACGGGGGCACGTCCTGGGTAATTGAGCTCTGCAGCCCTACCATGGCCATCTCGCCCACCCGGACAAACTGGTGAAAAGTGCAGTACCCCGATAAAAAAACGCTATCTTCAACCTGAACATAACCCCCAAGAGCGGTCATGTTTGCTATATTAATCTGATTACCCAGAACACAGTCATGGGCAATATGGACAAAAGCCATCAGCATATTATAATCACCTATCCGGGTGGACCCATTTTCCTCAGAAGCCCTGTGGATGGTAACATATTCCCGGATAATGTTGCCCCGGCCTATTTCTACCGAGGAGGGGATGTCAGGTTCCACCCCCTGGTCCTGGGGCGGGGCTCCGATAACAGTTCCGCTGAAAACCTTGTTTCCCGGCCCCATCTTTACCCGTCCGGTAATAGTAACATTATTGCCAATTACACAGTCTGCCCCTATTTCCACCTCCGGGCCAATTACCGAGAAGGGGCCAACTTCTACTCCCTGCCCCAGAACTGTTCCTTCTTCAATTATTGCCGTGGGATGTATTTTATCCTTCATCCTCTTCCTCCTGCAATAAAAATTCCGCTTCCAGGACTACCCGGCCATTTTTAAGCCCCCTGCCTTTTATCAGGGCGGAATCGGTAACGCTTGCTTCCAGTTCAATCTGGTCTCCAGGCCGCACCTGCTGGCGAAAGCGGATTTTATTTAATTCTTTAACAAAAGTTTTTTCCGGTTTAATACCCCGGATTTTTCCACCAAGACCTATCAAAAGCTCCAACAACAAAACACCTGGCATTACCGGAAATTCGGGAAAGTGACCGGAAAAAACCGGTTCTTCCCTGGAGAAATTAACCCGGCAACACCCTTCTTTTCCCTCAATTATCCGCAGACATTTTTCCTCCACCAGATCAGGCCTCCTCTGTCTGCAGTTTTCTGGCCAGTTGGTTATGCAGTTTGTGTCCCGCTCGAACGGCAATTATGTGCCCCAGAACGGGTCGGTAAAGGGCAAGGTCACCCAGGAGATCAAGAACCTTGTGGCTAACGGGTTCATCGGAAACCCGGTAAGGGGGAGAATCCTCTCCCGGGTTAAAAATCAGGGCACAATCAGTCCCGCCTCCTTTAGCCAGGCCTTTTTCTCTTAAAACTCGGGCCTCTTCAGCCCAGCCAAAAGTGCGGGCCGGAAGTAAATCTTCCCAATCTTTTTCCAGGTCAATAACCTGTCTTCCGATCGGGGGAGGGGCAATAAAAACGCAGGTAACTCTAAAACCATCCCAGGGAAGGGCGATCAGGGAAGCTAAGCCTTCCCGAACAAAGGAAACCTCTTCGATTTTTCGATAGATCCTTGGCGCTTCCTGCTTTTTTATTCCGCCTTTCTTTAATTCGGAGAAAATTGGTTGTGCGCTGCCGTCAAGAATGGGCATTTCCGGGCCATCAGTTTCTATTTTAAGGTTATCCAGGCCCAGGACTGCTGCAGCAGCCAGAAAATGTTCAACAGTACCGATCCGACAATTTCCCTCTCCAAGTTTAGTGGCCCGGTTTGTTTCAATTACCTTTTCCGGGCTCGCTTTAAAAGATGGGCCCCCGGGGAGGTCCCTGCGGCCAAAAATAAAACCGCTATCGGGAGGCCCTGGTTTTACAGTTACAGAAACCAGGGCCCCGGAGTGGAGTCCTCGCCCCTCAATTTTCACCGTATTCTGAAGAGTATGCTGCTGCCCCCTGCTGGTTAACATTCCCTCACCCCGGTCCTCTTCAAACTATGTAGTATTTCAAGAAGAAACCTTATATTTCCTGCATAAAGGGGGAAAAGTCCCCCTGTCTTCTTTGCTGGCAACACCCTGCTGAAAACAAAACTCCCTGCCCTTTCTCCGGGCAGGGAGTTTTATTTTTAAATTACTCAGTTCATCGACTGATATTAATGGTTATTTCTTCACTGCTTACTTCTCTATTATGGATAGTCAGTTTACCTTCCAGGGTGTAATTCCCTGTTACAAAAGTCCGGATCTGATTGGTGGGGATAAGGAAAGTTTCCAGCCAGGCTTCGTAGGGCTCCATCCTTTTCGTCTGGAAAGCCTGGGTAAAGGCCTTATCGTGCGACCACTGCCAGACCACCCGGCCCCCTCTGCGTAAAACAAGATCATGAGTTTGACCAGTTGAGAATTCCAGCTCAACTGACCGATCGGATTTATTGAAAATCAACATGGAAACGGCAATATAATCACCGTACTTGTAGCTGGAGCGGTCGGTATCGATAATAACCAGAAGCCCTCTCGCATCCCTGGCTGGAGGAGAAGGTTCTCCTCTTTCAATATCAATAATACCCCTCCTCTGATCCCAGTTTGTATTGAGGCCAAGGTGATCTTCTAAGAATTCCAGGGAAACCATCAGGTAGCCGTGAACGATAATCGGCCTATCAATAACAAAGTTATTGCCTGCAACCCGTCCCCTGACCTGTTTCCCGGTAACATTCCAGTTTAGGCTGATATTGAAATAATCAGTTACCTCTTCCAGGGGGACAAAGATCCGCCCATCAATCTCCAGGGGTTTGACTTCCGGCCTTACCCTCCGCCCATCAAAATATAAGTCAGCGGCCATTAAGCTAGAAGATAGCCCAATAACCAGGGCAAAAACGATTAACCCCAAAAATATTTTCTTGCTCATTTTTGCAACACCTCCCAGTAATCATATTATAACCCTTTTTCTTTACATGGACAATTTAATAAACCTACAGATCACTTACACCATTTTTGGGAAAAAACCGGAACCCTAGGGTCCCGGCGTATTTCACTCTTCTTTTAGTTTTTCCATAGCCTTCTGGGCATCCAGTATGCCCCCGCTAATCTTATCTTCCAGCCCGGGAATAATTCTTGAAGACCCCTTAATAAGATCTTTAACTTCCTGAGGAGAAAGATCCATCTTTTCTGACCAGAGCAGGGCAGCCACTCCAACAGCATAGGCAGCAGCAACAGCGGTTCCATCCCAGTATCCATAACCTCCCCCGGTTACAGCGGAAAACACATCTTCACCCGGGGCTGCAATATCAACCCACTCTCCAAAATTGCTGAAATCAGTCAGCCTGTCCTGGGGGTCAATAGCTGCTACGGTAAGGACTCCCGGAGAGGCGGCGGGGAAAAACTTCTCTTCCATTCCCATGTCCCCGCTCCCGGCAACAATTAAAATCCCAGATTCCTGGGCAAATTTTACTGCCTGCTCCAGGAATGGACTGGGAAAACGCCACCCTCCGTCCATGAGGGCAATTATTCTTTTTTCGGGGTTTTCCCTGGCCCATTTTCCGATCCAGACCAAGCCTCCAATCAAGTCCGCCCTGTAATGGCGCGCCTCCGAATCATGAGTCTTAACCCCAATAAAACTGGTTTCCGGGGCAATTCCCCTCATTCTTTCCAGGCTTCCACCTGCAGCAATAGAAGCAATATGGGTTCCCCGACCATGATCATCATGGAAGGGTATGGGAGCATCTTCCTCAGCTAATAGAGGTGAAAAACCATCAAGAACCCGGTTAATTACCTTGGGATGCTGGGTATCCAGTCCCGTATCCATTACTGCTATTACTACATCTCGATTACCCAGGGTAATATCCCAAGCACCAGCCACTCGAATTTTATCAAGTCCCCATCTTCCCCCGGTCCTTGCCGGGGAGGGAGTAGGTGCGGATGCCCCCAAGAAGTCGGGTTCAACCTGGCGTATGCCTCCCATTGCGAGAAGGGATTCCAGGGCCTGTGAGGTGGCTATTCCCACCGGCATTCGAACCAGGTACAGATTAATAGCTTCCCAGGCAGTTTCAATTCTTCCCCCCCAGGCTTTTATAATATCTTCAGGATTCCTTTCCGTTTGAAATTCTACAAGGATCCTTTTGGGGTGATAGATTTCCACCTGTTCTGCGGGGTCATCCCGGTCGGCAAACCCCCATGGAATAAGGACTGCCCCTCCAACAAGCAGCAGGACCAGTACCAGCAAGAGGTCGAAGGTAACAAATTTAGTTTGCTTGAATGGGCGTTCCATGGAAATTACTCCTCCCGGGCTAAATTACTGGATAATATAATTATATTCTTTATTGGATTTAAAAAACCTTCAGGAAAATGGAAGGCGAAAAGTAAGGTGCCAACTTCTTCAAAATAAAACTAAATCGTCCCTTTTTTGAATTTAAGAAGTTTAACCCACCTTAGGAAAGGATTTTCCTGCCAATAAGGGTGGGAAGCCACCCTTTCCCAATAATTCCCTCCACCTATGAAATTTTTTCTCCGAGGAGCCTTTCCCTGGACAAAAAGACCGGATCAAGGGTTCTCCCGTAGTTCAAATTCGCTCTCCATTTTGTATGCAACAAAAGTACCATCTTCCATATTGTACTCAATTTTTTCTGCGCGGAACCAGGAACCATCGTCCCTTAGAACATAAACATTACCGGTTGCGGTAAGTAGATCTTTTTCTTCTTCGATTAAAACCTCATCCGCTTCCATGTCCATATCATCGTAATAGGCTTTTACCTCTCCACTGGCCAGCATTTCTCCCCGTTGCTGCCAGATTTCCAGGGTATCCGACCACATCTCCACGGGTATCTCTTCTCCCTCCTCTTCCTGCTGGAAGTAGAAGAAGGATTCCACCCTTCCACCCCGGAAAATGATATGTTCTTCGTCGAGGTTCATCCACATTTCCGGGCTTTTGATCCGGTTTTTTTCCTGGGTGGCTTCAACACTCTCTTTTAGGAGAAGTTCTTCTTCCTCGCTATCATATTCCCCGGTAAGGGCAGTTACCACCAGGTCTTCGTAGCGGATTTCTACTCCCCCTTCGAAGCGGATTATCTCATCTTTGAGATAACGAGTGGTTTCTGCAGTAATATAAACCCGCCTTTCTGCAGTTGCCATTCCTCCCATTAGCAATAGCAATAACACAAAACAGATTACTTTTTTCTGCATATCAGTCAACCTCCAGTCGATGGATCATTTCGACTCCACCCTCAAAAATAATTTCATTTTCTTCCAGCAGAACCATCATTTTTTCAGCTTCAATATCAGTTTTTCCCACTCTGCCAATAACTTTCCCGGGAGACCGGAGAATTTCATCTGCCTTGGTGTAGACCATCTCACTGCTTTCCATCCAGTCTCCCCCGGGAGTTTCCATCCGGAAACCAAAAAGGTTTAAATCCTCGGCCCGTGTATGGTAGTGGGCTTCCTCCACAGAAAAAGTAAAAAAGACCTCACCATCCCGGTAAAAATAGCCTTCTTCAATATCCTGTAAAATCAATTTCTCTCCCATTTTCCCGCTGCGTTCCCGTTCGGGATCAACAATTGTCTGGACTTTAATTCTCCAGATCATTTCTCCCCGGCTCCAGCCCACAACTTCATTACCTGCAAGCCGGAAATGAAAACTTATTTCTTCCTCTTCCCCTATGGGCAGGATAAAATCTCGGGATTGGAAGTACCAAACCCCCCCCACTGCCAAAGCAATAACTATAATCCCCAGTAATACGATTAGCCATTTTTTATTATTCCATGAAGTCATCAAAAAGATCCCCCAAATCTAAATCAAATAACATTGGTTCTTCGGGAGTACTGATAACCTGGACTCTCTGCCCGGGAAAGGCCAGAATTTGATACTGGACAAGAAATTCGGTTCGAATATGGTCGTAGGAAAAAACAAGCTGGCGGCAGTGTAAATCCCAGGCCATTCTAATAGCGCCGCTGTCCAACTCATTTCTAGAAATATCATAGGAGATAATACTTTCAAGTTTAATATCTTCTGTCGCCTGCCAGGCTACCTGTCCTTCGACTTTTTTGTGCTCGAAGGGACTGGGGTTAAAACGGTAACCCAGGCCCAGTTCAATTCTGTCAAAATCCAACCCCGCACTAATTACAACATCCCGCCACCTCTGGTTTTCAGTGCTGTATCCAGTGGCGAGTCTTAGATTCATATTGGAGGTCCTATACCGGATCTGCCCGGTTACATCGTAGAACCTTTGGTCAGCAAAATCCCGGCCGGAACTTACAGTTGCAGTCCAGGACTGCCAGTTTAGCCGGAGATCTCCCCGCAGGTTATCCTGCAGCCTCCGGTAATCAAAACCGAAAGGACTTTCACCAAAAGGCTGGCGGTAAGTATAGGTCCAGGTTGAACTGAGCCAGTTTAAAGGACGTAGTGTTAGTCGGTTTCGGCTGGATAATTCCGCCTGCAAATCCCTGGTAGTATAACCATAAACACTCCCTTGCTGGGTCAGCTGCAGGTTGGCCCAGGTAAAAGGCCGGAAAAATCTATTATAATCAACTCTTAACCCTGCCCTTCCTGCCCGCAGGTCAACTTTTCGGTCATCGTAATAACCTCCCAGGACTTCAAAAGTAAAAGGCCGAAGGTAAGACGGGGGGGATTCATCCCAGTAAACTGGCCTGGTAGTAACTTTTACCTCGGGAATGGTGTAAAAGTGGTCTCCGCTGCCCCCTATACTCGGAACCCTTCGCTCAAAAAGGACTTCATACCCCAGCCCAGAATCTCCGCCCCTGTAAAGAAAGGAACCTGCCCAGCGGTCATCGAATTCTCCGTCATCTATTTCGCTATCATATTCTCCATCCAGGCGGAAACGATGGCGGGGAGAAAGTTCAAAATTATACCGCCCCGAGAGCGAAGCCTCCAGTTCACTCCAAGCGTCATCTATTCCCCCATAAAAATAGGTTCCGTCAATATCTGTATCCAGGCGCAGGTCCCAGGAATCCTGGCTTCCCCTCCAATCAAGGTCGGTTCTCAGGTCAATCCTTTGCCCCTGGTAATTGGTCAGGCCAAGTCTTCCGGAAAAATTACCGGAAAAGGGAGTTTCCTGGCGATGTTCCAGCTGGGCCTGCCACAGGGGCAGACCTATTTCAGCTCTATCCTGCTGGAAATAAAAATAAAAACGCCCCAGGTCATCCTCCCGGTCCAGGTAGACGTGCCTGATTCCAAAACCGAGGCCCGTGCGGGTATAAACATCGGTAAGGATCTGGCCGTAAGAATTGTCCAGGGAATAGTTATAGGAAAACTTAACGAAAAAACCTCTTTGGGCAGAATAACCAACCTCTGGGGTTATCTGCTGTTCTCTTTCTTTCAGGGAGATGTAAAGGTAGGGCCAGTAAAAAACAGGCAGCCTTCCCGACAGTTCCCAGAAGGAAACGTGCCGCGAAATTAATTTGTCCCCAGGATAAACCTCAACCTTTGAAGATCTTAGAAAGAAGTGGGGCTCCTCCAATTCACAGGTTGTAACCCTGGCTTCATCAACAAAAACCCGTTCCCTTTCCCCTTCAATTCTTTTGCTGTGCAGGTATACATAACCTTCTACTTCATCGGTAACAAATTCTCCCCGGGCATCCAGAATAATCGTTTTTTCCTGCTCAAAATAATAAGTTATTTCCTGGCTTTTAAAACCCGAATCTCCCTGGACAAAATAAACATTGCCCCGGGCGGTGAGGAAACCTTCGGCAAAATCGATAAATAGTTCATCACAGGTTAGCCTGTTATCTTCCCAGATAACAACAACATTGTTCCGGGCTTCGGCCTGCTCTTCCTTGAGAAAATAATCCAGGCGTTCCGCATTAATATTGACCCGGGTTGCTGCCTGGGTAGAAAAACTAAAAATTAAAATGAAAATCCCTATAGCGAGTCCAATCCGTCGCACAATCCACTCCTCCTATAGCCGCCGGCCCTCACCCCTCAGGATTAAAAGCAGCCCGACAAAAAGGAAAATTCCGTTCGGCAGCCAGGCGGCAAGAAACGGTGCCAGGATATCATTGCGTCCCAGCGACCGGGCCAGGGAAAGCAATACGTAATACCCAAAGATCAGAGCTATACTTAAAACAACTGCAAGGCCTTTGCCTCTTCCGAAATTAATACTCAGCGGGACTCCCAGCAGAACAAATATTATGGCCGAAAGGGGAATAGCAAGTTTAATATGGTAATCAACAAGGAGAGAGTTAACATTTAATCCGCTCCGGGAAAAAAGCTGAATTTCTTCCCGCAATTCGGCTCTGCTCATTTCCTGTGGGGTCCTCTGTCGCCCAAAAAAGCGCTCTATTTGCTGGCCCACATTGATTTCATACTGGTCGAAGCGGACCTGGAAAGCGGGATAACCTTCCTCGTCAAAATCGATTGCCAGACCTTCACGCAGGTACCAGATATCATCAAAAAACCTTCCGCTGGAAGCTGTAATCAGCCGGGGTAATCTGTTCTCGCCTTCCAGCTCATAAACCATTATATCCTCTAAAGTCCCGGCGTCTGGGTTAACCTGTCCCACGTAGAAAAAACGGTCTCCAGGGCCCCGGAAAAACACATTTTCCTCCACTCCCGGAGGAGTTTCCTGTAAAACCACTTCCCTTATTATATTCTGGGAGCGGTGGGTGGCCCAGGGGGAAATTTTCTCGTTTATAAAATAGGTTAAACCGGACATAATAATGGCCACAAAAAGAAAAGGAACCATAATTCTCTGAAAACTCATACCTCCGAGCCGGAAAGCAGTGTACTCATTGTCTTTAACCAGCCTGCCCAGGGAAAAGAGGGTAGCAAAAAGGACGGCGAGGGGAAAAGTTTGGACCATTAGGGATGGAAGCCGGTAAGCCAGCAGTTTAATAACTGCCCAGACTTCAACCTGCTTGATGATGATTAAATCAGCAAGTTCAAATAAAAACCCACTGACCATCATCACAGAAATCCCCATGCAGGCAATCAAAAGGGGTTTTGCCATTTCCCTGATTAGATACCTATCGCTTATAGGTTTGAGGAATGCCATAAACTCCACCCAACCTTTCTCTGGTACCTATTCGCCCTAAAAAGAGTGGTTCCTGCCGATTAAAACTCCCCCCTTCCTTTTCTTCAACCTGTTTTTGAACCCCTCTTTTTTATTTTCTTTATCTACCGGCAGGAAAAGAAACGAAAGAATGCGAAAAAGTATCAAAAACCCGGAAAGGAAATCAATCCATGCACCTAGCCAATGAAGTGGTTGGTCCAGTTTTTTTAATTATCGGCGTGGGATACCTGTTTAACCGGGTATCACCCATTGATGTCCGCAGCCTTACCCGCCTTTTTTTATACGTTCTTTCCCCTGCCCTGATTTTCACTTCCCTTCTCCAGGCGGAGATAGGAGGGCGGGACTTTTTTTCCATTGCCCTGTTTGCCCTGGCAATGGCCACAGCCCTGCTTATTATTTCCTGGACGGTGGGCAAGTCACTGGGCTGGTCTAATTCCAATATTCTCTCCGTGCAGCTGGGGTCAACCTTCATCAATGCCGGAAATATTGGTCTTCCCCTATTGTATTTTGCCTTCGGACCAGAGGGGGTTCACATCGGAGCAGTTTTCCTTTTAATTCACTCTCTGCTCCACTACTCCCTGGGGATTTTTCTTTGTGCCAGAAATAAGGTTAACTACGGAGCCCTTCAATCAATCTTTCGCATGCCCATGCCCTATGCAGCCTTTGCGGCAATTATTATTAAAGTAACCGGCCTTCCCCTTCCAACTTTTTTATGGGAGGGAACAAGCTTTCTCGGAGAAAGCGCAGTCGCGCTGGGAGCCCTTATTCTCGGAATACAGCTCAGCAAAACCCGCCTTACCAGGCAGTGGCCGCAGATCGGCGTTACCGCTGTCCTGCGGTTATTTATTGGACCGCTTATTGCCTTTTTCCTGGTTGGTTTGTTCCCCCTGGATTCCCTGAGCAGCAGCGCCCTTGTTCTCCAGGCTTCCACCCCTTCATCAATTACAATTGTAATTATTGCCTCGGAGTTCGATGCCCAGCCCGGCCTCGTTTCCTCTCTTAACCTATCTACCACTGCCCTGAGTTTTTTTACAATCCCCCTAATTTTAAGCATTCTTCTGGGTTAAACTTTTTCCAGACAAAAAACCTCCCGCGGGAGGTTTTTTTATGGGATTAATTTTCTGGAGTTACCACAGCAAAAGCTCTGCCCCCACAATCAGAGGACCGGGCTGATTTTTTTCTTAACCCCTGGAAACCTGGAAGAAAATTCCGAACTGGTCTCCTTCTTTGCGCCTGTATTTCCTGTTATTAGATACATTTTTAACAAAAAATTCTTTATTCCCGTCGGAAAGGTCAAGCAAGTTAACAGGTGTTCCAGTATTGTCCCTGTTTCAACCTCAACTTCTTTCCAAATCCTCTCATCTCCCCGGAAATAGAAGTTTTGCAGTTACCCAGAATTTTTGCTTTCCCAGAAATACCTATTCTTCCTCCACGATTTCCAGGCTTTCTACTCCCAGAGTAGAGAAATAATCCCCCCACTGGTAGAGCAGATTGAGATCTTCAATATTCCTCTCTCCTCCTTCGGAGAAGTAATAAACACTGCTGCGGGCAAAATAGTCACCTTCGTCAATTTTTCCTGTCCCGTTTGCATCTATCCAGGCATATATCCTGCGATTTCCTGGCTCAACCCGATACAGCATGTATTCTCCCCCCCAGACCTCTGCTATCTCGCTTTTTAGGATTATCTGATTATCCAATTCTACCCCGGCAAAAACTTTAATATTGGGCATATCCGGAGCAAGGGCCCGGAAAACATCAATAGCACCAAAACCGACATAATCATTGGGAAAATAAAAGTTTCCGGCAGTGCTCTGCATTCTGAAGCGGACCTCTTCAGGGCTAAGAGAGGGGTCCATTCCCATAATTAATGCTGCAAGGGCGCTGACGTGGGGAGCTGCCATGGAGGTCCCGCTCATCGTCCCGTAAGTAG
>PWGV01000078.1 GCA_003554585.1 Halobacteroidaceae bacterium
CTTCGCAAAATGGGTATCGGGATCATCACCCCGGAAAATATCGGCAAAAATAATTTGCGAAAAATGTCCCGCCGTTTACCCCAGAATTTCTTTTGGTATTACAGCAACAGGGCTGCCTGGAGTGCTCTCCACTTAATGGAAAAAACAAGAAATATTGACGGGATAATTCATGTGACTGCTTTTGGTTGTGGCCCTGATGCAATGCTCAACAAAATACTTGAACTTGAAGCCAAAAACCATAACCAGCTTCCCTTCCTTTCAGTGAGTATTGATGAACATTCAGGGGAAGCCGGAATTTTGACCCGACTGGAGGCCTATGTAGATATGCTTGTTCACAAAAAAGCCGTGAAGGGAGAAAAGTTAAATGAAGGGATACCTGGGAATTGACGTTGGCTCGGTAAGTACCAACCTGGTAATTATTGATGAAAATGATAATCTCCTGACCTCCCAATACCTCAGGACAAGAGGGCAACCCATCACGGCTGTCCAGAAGGGTATCCATAAAACAGGCCAGGATATCCCCGAAAATATTGAAATTTCGGGGGTTGCAACTACAGGAAGCGCCCGGCGCCTGGCCGGAGTAATTGCTGGTGCAGATACAGTAAAAAACGAAATTACGGCCCACGCTGTTGCAGCAACCCACGTTGTTCCCGATGTGCAAACCGTTTTAGAAATCGGAGGACAGGACTCCAAGATCATTATTATCCGCAATGGTGTGGTTGTTGATTTTGCAATGAATACTGTCTGTGCTGCTGGAACAGGTTCCTTCCTTGAGCATCAAGCCGCCCGTTTAAATATACCAATAGAGGAATTTGGAGAACTCGCCTTAAAAAGCAACCAACCCGTCCGCATAGCCGGACGTTGTTCTGTTTTTGCTGAATCAGACATGATCCACAAACAACAAACCGGACACAGTTTTCCTGACATTATCGCCGGGTTAAGCGAAGCTCTTGTTCGGAACTACCTGAATAATGTGGGCAAGGGAAAGGATATTCTCCCCCCGATTGTTTTCCAGGGAGGAGTTGCAGCCAACCCCGGAATTAAAGCTTCTTTTGCAAAGGCCCTGGGGGAAGAAATAACAATCCCCCCGCACTTCAATGTGATGGGAGCACTGGGAGCAGCTTTAATTGCCAAACGCCTGATGGCTCAAAGTGATAAACCAACCCGGTTTTTAGGTTTCGAATTAAGCGACTTCCAGTATGAAGCCAGCAGTTTTGAATGTACAGATTGTCCCAACAACTGCGAAATTGTAAATATTATGGCCGAGGGGGAACTTTTAGCTCGCTGGGGTAGTCGTTGCAGTAAGTGGGATCAACTGGAAGAAAAAAGAACGGGGTGAGTTAATAATGCGCGTAACCTACGCCCACATGGGAACCTCAACTATTGTTTTTAAATCAATGCTGGAGGAAATTGGCCATGAAGTAATCTCTCCTCCCCGTCCAACCCCCAAAACTCTCTCTCTGGGAGTCCAGTATGCTCCTGAATTTGCCTGTATCCCTTTCAAGCTGGTTTTAGGAACTTATTTGGAAACTCTGCCCAAGGGGGTAGAAATGATTGTCAGCGCCGGGGGTTATGGACCCTGCCGGGCTGGCTTTTATGGAGAACTACACCGGCGAATCCTTAAGGAAATGGGTTACAATCCCCAGTTTATTTTCTTTTTCCCTCCCTTAAAAAAACCCGCTGACTTTTTTAAAAAAATACTTAAGTTAAAAAAAGGCGGCTCCTGGGGGGATTTTTTCCGTTCAGTCCGTAATGGTTTTGCCAAATTAAAATCCATAGACGACATTGAAATAAAAAGCCACGAAGCCAGAGCAAGAGAATTAAACCGGGGTGACACGAGCCGGGCTTTCCGAAAAGGTATTGAATACCTGGAAGAAGCCCGTAGTCCAAAAGAAATTGAAGAAGCCCACCTGGAAGGATTAAAAGAGTTGGAGAAAGTTCCCCAGAACCTGGATTTTGAACCCTTAAAAGTAGGAATAATTGGGGAAATATATGTCCAACTTGAACCAGCGGCGAATTTTTACCTGGAAGAAACCCTGGGCCACATGGGAGTAATTCCCCGTCGGACCATTTTTCTGACCAGTTTTACCCGCCGCGATGTTGTGGCCCACGGCGAACGGGAAGCCAAGGAAAGAGCCCAGCCTTACATTCCTTTAGTCATAGGCGGACATGGACAGAACAGCGTTGGAGATGTTGTCCATTTCGCCGAGAAAGGGTTTCACGGTATAGTCCAACTGGCTCCCTTTACATGCATTCCCGAAATTGTCGCCAAAAGCATCATGCCTCATTTGAGCAAAGTTAATGGTATCCCAGTCCTAACCTTTTTCATCGACGAACAAACCGGCCAGGCAGGTGTAGAAACACGATTGGAAGCCTTTGTTGACCTGATGACCCAGCAGAGAAATAATTTTTCAGCATAAAAAAAGCCCACCCGGGCTTTTTTTTAAAATATCAGTTCTAAAATTCTGGCCAGAAGGCCTCCTGTCAAAAAAGCAGTTGCCACAGTGACCAGCAAAATCAGTGCGGCCATTTTAAGGCTAAATTCGCGGGCCAGGGTTGCCAAGACCGCTATACAGGGAACATAAAACAGGGCTACAACCGCCCCGACCAGTAATTGGATCTGGGTCAAACCCATTTCAACCAGGGGCAAAACGGCAAGCTCCCTGCGAACAATTCCCAAAACCAGGGGAACCGCAGCCTCCTGGGGCAATCGAAGCCATTGTTCGATTAAGGGACTGAGAATTCTTCCTACAAAAACCAGGATTCCAGTTTCATAAAAGAGGGAAGCAACTCCCACTGCCATAACCATGGGGACCGCCCCATTAAAAATGTAACCCTTGATTCGAATTATTACTTTTCTCACAAGAAATCGAGGCCGGGGAAATAATAGTTCCGGGATTTCCAGGACTGTATCCATTCTTTTCCCGGGCAGCAGGCGATCCATGACCAGGCCGGCAACAAACATTGCCAGAATGGAAAAAGCAAAAAGGGCCAGTACAACAAGGATAGAAACTTCTGCTAAAAGGGCGAAAAAAGCCCCGGATTGAGAAATACAGGGAACGGCGAGAGAAATCATCGTGGATATCATGATCCGTTCCTTTTTTGATTCCAGGGCCCTTGTTCCCAGTATACCCGGTATGGCACAGCCGTAACCCAAAAGAAGAGGGATTATATTCGAGCCACGCAGGCCAATTTTCGCCATTATTCCATCCAGCAAAATCCCAAACCGGGGAAGGTAACCGCTATCCTCCAAAACACTCAAAGCTAAATAAAAGGAGAGCACATAGGGGAAAACCAGGGCCAGAGGCCATTCCAATCCTTTGATCAAAAATCCATATTCTCCTATTAAAATGTTCCGGAAAATCCCGGGAGCAATAATCCCCTCCACACCATAAATTAGCGGGGGGAAAACCAGTTCCCGGAAAAATGGCAAAAGAATATACTGGCGGAGTCCCATCCCCAACCCAATAATAATCGCAAAAATCAGGGATAGAATAACTATAGCCAGGGGTAAACCAGGCCAGGGATTTGTTAACCACCGGTCCAGTTTTTGTCTTTTTGTTTCTCGAGGTTTGTTGTTCCCAATTTTCTGTGCTTTCCGGGCTAGTTTTTCTGCTTCTTCCCAGCGCTGAAAGCTATTTTCTGGCTGGAGCCCGCTAGGAACAGGTGCCGAGATAATTTTTTCCCGAACAGATTCCAGGCCCTGGTTGGTCAAAGCAACCGTTTCGATTACGGGGATTCCCAGATCGCTTTCCAGGGATTTACCATCGGTAAAATATCCCCTTTCGCGGGCCAGGTCAGTCCGGTTAATAGCAACCACGGTAGGAAGTTGAAATTCAAGGACTTGGTACAGGAGGTAAAGGCCACTTTCGAGGCTATTGGCATCCAGAACACAAATAATTCCCGCAGGCCGCTGTTTTAACATATCCACGGCTACTTTTTCTGCAGGATTGGTGGCATCAAGGGTGTAGGTCCCAGGCACATCAATCAGGTCATATTGAAACCCACCGATGACCATCCGACCTCGGGAAAATTCAACAGTTGTCCCGGCATAATTTCCCACGCTGGCTTCCAGGCCGGTAAAACAGTTAAAAAAAACACTTTTACCCACGTTCGGAGGGCCAATTAAAAGAATTGATTTTTCACCTGGTTTAAATTTTTCGGGTTTTTGGCCACAGTGGTATCTTTTTCTATTACGATTCTTATTGCCGCTCAACTTTACTCACCGCCCTGAACCTCAATCATTTGCGCAAGGTCAAAACCCAGGGCTACTTTCCGACCATCTACGAGGGCCAGGAAAGGCCCATTGAAATATTGTCGTCCTTTCAGGCATACCATTTTCCCCGGCCGAAGTCCCAGGGCAGGCAATAAAGGATGGGGAGGAACGCTTTTAATAATTAATTCTTCGCCAAAACCTGCTTCAGTCAGATTTTTAACCTTACAGCTTGAAATACAAAGAGATTCTTTCCCCAGTTTCTCTTTAATCCGGGAAAAAATAGGAACGGGCAATTTCTGGGGCTGCACACCGCTATAGAATAACTTCAGAAAGCCTCTGGGATTGCGGAAAACAACCTTCCCTCTGGCACCCATCTCGGCGATTGCCTTCTGCAGGACACTGTCTTTTGGTTCTACGTGCAGGGAAACAAAAACCCGGTCGAATTCCCCGTAATCCACTCTATGCCCATCAATTAATTTCAGGTCAACCTTCTCTTTTAAACCTAATTTCTCCAGGACATAACCTGCCCTTTCCAGGGCCTGCGGATCATTATCAATGGCTTCCACCTTACAGCCCTGTTTGGCGAGCATAATCGCAGAAAAGGGGTACGGACCACACCCTACCTGAATAACCCGCATACCTGGTTGGATACCGGCTATTTTTATTTCCTTTTCAACTAGTTTTTGATAAAAAACCCTGTGATAAACTTTACCAAATGCCGGAAAACTTGCCCCCAAAAATTCAAATCCCTGGATCATTTTCAGCAGGTTTTCATGCAGTAATTTTTTTTGGTGTTTTTCTTTCATTTTCCTTACCTCCCCTTAAAAAACCCTGTTCTCCGTAATTTTTCAAAGTTATTATTGTCGCAAAACCTGACCAGATAAGTGGGATCCAAAAAGTTATAATTCTTGAAAGCAGGACCAATCCCAGACCTTCTACGAAGGGGATCCCGTTCAAATTTAAAATAAAAGCTAGAGTTCCTTCATACGTCCCGATCCCTCCCGGAGAAAGGGGAAGCATGCTGATCAAATAAGCCAGAAAAGTAGCAGTACTGACCAGGAGAAAATCAATTTCCATATTCAAAAGCCGGCTCAAAAAAAATACCTTAACGGGGTAAAGAGACCAGATCAAAATAGATATCGCAAACATTCTTAAAAAGGATACCTGCTCTCTCCTTTCCCGGACAGAACCAATCATTCTCCAAATAAAATCTCTAATTTTGCCAAATACCTCGAACCTGGTCTCTGAAACATCCTGGTTCCATTTTTTGAAAAGTAACCAGGAGAAAACCAAAAGCAAAACCACCGGGGATAAAAAGCTCCAGTATAAAAAGGTGGGTATTGAATAATTGAGAACTCCTGCAAGCAAGACCAGGCCAAGAATAAACAGAAAAGGAAGCAGTGAAACAAACTTGTGAACCAGCAAAACTCCTGTGAGATCTGCATAAGTTCTCCCCGTCTTTTGCCTGAGTAGAAAAATCTTAACACCCTCTCCCCCCAGTTTTACCGAGGGAGTTACACTTTCTACAAAACTTCCCACAAGATTTATTGAAAAAACTTCCCGCAGGGTAGGACTTTTCTCTCTATCAGCTAAAAGGTGTCGCCACTGGTATGCTCCAAGGAGAAGGGTGAAAACCTGCAGGCTGAGTATAATTAAGAGCCAAAGGAAAGGGACTTGGCCCCAGGCAGATACAATTTCAGCCCACCCTTCCCTGAAGGCAAAAATCATTAGAAGAATTACCCCTACCATACCCAGAACAGTTTTTTTAGCCATATTAAACCGCTTTCCGGAATAAAACCGACTTTCCAAAAGTTATCATTGCTTGCCTGACTTCTTTTTCTGGTTTGTACTTTTGGGGTACTGGGTCATAATTGGTAGAAAAAGTTTTTCGGGGGACCCTCATCACCAGGCGAGCTCCCACTTGAGCATTACTAAAAAAATTATCGATTATTTCCCCCTTGGGTTCAGCCTGGAGTGCAGTTACTATCACGGAATAATCAGAAAGGTCAATAAAGGCTCCATTCCCCTCTATTAACCTGATCTGCTTAAGTCCTGCTTTCTTCAAGAGTTCCCCGGCTTTTTGTAAAGCGGGAAGATCAATATCAAGGGCTGAAACCGGGCAACCGGTAATCTTTTGAAGAAAAATTGCTGTAAAGGGAATTGCTCCACAGCCAAGACTTAAAATTCGATCTCCTGCCCTAATCCCTGCCAGCCCTGCTTCTCTTTTGACAATAAAACGGTAGGGTGAGGAATATATTTTTTGCATTAATGGACTAATTGTCCATGTTTTTTCCAGTAACTGAACTGCTCTGGGAAGTGAAACCATAGGTTTTCCTCCTTTGAAAATGAAAATCATCCTCATTTAATAATTCTACCTCATTTTTTTATCTCCTGCAAACAAAAAAATTCCCGCATATTTTTTTCTTCTCCGAAAAGAAAAAACCCCGCGATTAGCGGGGCTTTAAATTAACTCTCTTTTTTTATAATTCGCAGACCCATGTGCATCCCGGAGACCTTACCTTCTCCATCTCGCAAAAACTGGATTATACTTTTCTCTCCCCTGCGAATTAACCTTGCCTTATCCACTGCCACCGGTGTTAGTTCCTGCTTTTTATTATTAAATTCAATAAATAGCTTTTCTTCTTCCCAGTTTACATCAATTTCCGCACCTTCAGGAGAAACATATTTTCCCGGCCAATCCTTGCAGCTCTTAGGAAGCGTGGAAAGTGCCGGAAAAGAAAACCTTTCCTCATCAATGGAAAAACCCAGAGCAAGATTAATAAGCGCATTCCAAACCCGGGTAACAGGCATTTCCACGAGGTTAATCAAAACCGTTGCTACCAGGTTTTCCTCGGGAACCATTCCCAGGTGGCTGGAAATCCCTTTTAAACTACCTCCATGTTCAACAATAGTATTTCCTTTGTAATCGGGTTGAACCATAAACCCGTAACCATAAAACTTGCCATCGGGCAACGGGAAATAGGGAGAACCCATCCTGTTCAAATATGCAGAACCAAGAAAAGATTGACCATAACGTAAAAGATCGAGGGCGCTGGTTTTTAAAAATCCGGCTCCAAGCATTGCTTCTGAATGATTCCACTGGGGAGCAGGTACAATGTCTTCATCAATCCGTGCATAAAGCTGGGTTACATTTGGCCAGTCCTGGAGTTTATCCGGGGAAAAGGTAATTTTCTCCATGTTAAAGGGCTTGAATATCCTTTCCTCCATGAATTCGGCAAGACTCATTCCACTTACCCTCTCCACAATGGTCCCCAAAAGAGAATAAGCGTCATTGGAATAACTAAATTGAGCACCAGGGTAACCCAGGGGATCAGGTTTATTTCGGGCCCAAAAATCCAGCAGGTCTTTATAGCTATCAATTGGAGGTTCTTCTGTCCACTTTTCCCACTTTCCCTCTTCTTTAAGCTTTTCAGTTGTGGGGTCACCCTCAATACTCCTTACCATTGCATACATTAAAGCGGGAGTGGGCGGTAAGCCGGCAGTATGGGTCAGGAAATGGTGAATATTTATCGCTGGAGTAATTTTATCTCCTGCATCGAATTCGGGTAAGTATTTAATTACCGGGTCCCCCGTAGATAATTTACCCTCTCTTTCCAGAATCATTATCGCCAGGGCAGTAAAAGACTTGGTTATTGAAGCGATCCCAAAAACTGTTTCGGTAGTGGTTTTCTTTTGGTTCTCCCGGTCAGCATAGCCGAAACCCTCGGAATAAATAACTTCTCCGTTCTGGGACAGGCCAACTGAAATACCCGGAATTTCAAATTCCTCCATTATTTTATGGGCAAACTCTGCAAACTCATTTTTCCACCTATTTTTAGGCATTACCAACGAATTTTACCTCCTGTCTTTTAAGTTCCAGGCCCAGGCCAGGTTTATCAGGCAGGGTGCATAAACCACCTTTTACCTCTGCTCCACCAATAATGGGGTCAGAACGCAAAAACCCAGGAGCATCAAGATCAGCCCTCGTAATATTTGGCGAACTTGCCACAAGATGCGCAGCAGCAGTCATTGCGAGTCTGCTTTCTATCATACAACCCACCATACATTCAACTCCTGCAGTTGCGGCCAGGGCATCAATCTTTCTTGCCGCAATCAATCCCCCTGCTTTCATCAGCTTGATGTTAATTAAATCAGCTGCTCCCGCTTTGATAACTTTTAAGGCATCCTGAGGAGAAAAAACAGTTTCATCTGCCATGATCGGGACACTTACCCGGTTCCGGATAAAAGCCATTCCCTCTATATTGCCTCGGGGGATTGGTTCTTCAACAAGTTCGACATTAAGTTTCTCCATCTCCCGGATAGTGCTTACAGCCTCCTTAACTCCCCAACCCTGATTTGCATCCAGGCGGATCAGGGCCCTTCCTGCAACAGCACCGGCAACCGCAGCTATCCTCTTAACATCTTCTTTTCCGTTTTTTCCAACTTTAACCTTTAGCGCCCGGTACCCCCTCTCCAGGAGGGGATCAACTTTTGCTGCCATTGTCTCCGGCTCATCAATCCCTATGGTATAATCGCTCTCAAAAGAATTGTCATAGCCACCCCAGAGGATATACAGGGGCAGACCATAAATTTTCCCCAGGAGGTCAAAAAGAGCCATCTCAACGGCGACTTTGGCACCCGGGTTCCCGAAAAGAACCTTATTCGACATTTCCGAAATTCGGGAAATCTGCCGGGGATCAACCCCCAGGAGAAGGGGTCGGAGAAACTGTAAAATTCCCCGCAAAACCGATTCCTGGAAATCACCAGTTACAATCGGCATGGGAGCCGCTTCTCCCCAACCGAGATGCCCCTGATCTGTTTCAATTTCAACCAGCACATTTTTTGCCTCGGTAACGGTACCTAAAGCAATGGTAAACGGCTCCTTTAATTCCATATTAAGGTATCCCACCCGGACTTCTTTTATCTTCATTTAAATCCCCCTTGCCAAAAATTTTATTTTCCTCGGGTCCCCACA
This sequence comes from Halobacteroidaceae bacterium, assembly GCA_003554585.1. Lineage (GTDB taxonomy): Bacteria > Bacillota > Halanaerobiia > B1SED10-174 > B1SED10-174 > T1SED10-26. Next base: position 9,192 of record PWGV01000078.1, read on the forward strand.
ATTAATTAATTAATTTAATTAAATTTATTAAACAATTAATTCAAAACCCCTCTTTTTTCCTCTGTCGAAAAAAAGAAAGCCCCTGTCCTTGAACAAGGGCAATTAAATAAATTAAAAAGATGGCGGGGAAATAGCAAAAATAACCGTTACAGTGGAGCTGTCAATATTCTCCCATTTATGGGGTTTCCCGGGCGGTATCCTGATACTATCGCCACTATCCAGTTCAAAAACCCCGTCTTCAAGGTAAATTTTGATTTTTCCATCAAGGACAAGTGCCGCTTCTTCCCCATCGTGGCTCATCATGGTTTCTGTAGTTTCTTCTCCGGGATTTAATTTCAAAAGGACCATTTGGATTTTCCCGCTTAAATTGGGGGAAAGAGATTCGTATACAAATCCCCGGTTACAGGGCATCATTAATTTTTTCCTTTGATTGGCTTTAACCACAAGGTTATCAACATTATCCTCATCTTCAAAAAAATTAACGAGGGGAATATCCAGCGCTTTGGCAATAATCCGCAGGGAATTTATTGAAGGATTGGCATTGCCTCTCTCGATCTGGCTTAACATTGATGAAGTTAGTTTTGTTTTTTTTGCCAGTTCTTTTATGGTAAAACCCTTCTGCCTGCGGTACTGCAAAATTTTTGCCCCAATATCTATCTTTCCCATCCCAAACCTCCTTCCGGATAAACTAATAATTAAAGACAGAAAAAACTAAATAATATGTCAATTTAAATTCTTCGCCTGCGCCCCCTTATATGCAGCCATATGTAGCAAATAATAAAACCAAGCAGGGCCGAAAGAAACAGCATAATTATCTGGGGAACATCTCTCTCCCAAAAAAGAAATTCAACGGTAATTGGTTGTAAATTCTGGACAAGAACAATTAAAAAAATGACCCCAAGAATAATCATCAAAATTTTCCTGAATTCCATATTCCCCCTCCTTTATAATGATTTATCTTATATCCTCGGGATAGGCACGAGCATAGGAACGGGGAATTACTCCAGGAATACCCAGTTCCAGGGCTGCATTTAGAACCCAGTTGGGCTCCCGCAAAAGTGCCCTGCCTAATGCCACAAGGTCTGTCCGGTTGTTACTTACTAATTCTTCGGCCATTCCCGGATCGGTTATAAGGCCACAGGCTATTACTGGAACTTCCAGTTCCTCTCCAAGCTTTTGGGCATAAGGAACCTGAAATCCAGGCCAGGTTCGGGGCGCAGATGGACCCGCCCCGCCCGTGCTCACATCGAGGATATCTATTCCCGCATCAGCGAAAATTTTAGTAGCTTTTACCATATCAGTAAAAGAATACCCTTGTTGCACATATTCAACTGCGGAAATCCTTAACATTAAAAGTTTATCAGAGGGCAAAATTTGTTTTACTTCCTGGATTATTTCCAGTGGAAAGCGCATTCGATTATCAAAACTTCCCCCATAATCGTCCTGCCGCTGATTGGAATAGGGGGAGAGAAACTGGTGAATAAGATATCCATGGGCTCCATGCAGTTCAATAATATCGTACCCTGCAGCGCAGGCCCTTTCCGTAGCCTGCTTGAAAGCCTTTATAACCACTTTAATTTCTTTTTCTTCCATCTCCCTGGGAACCTGGTGCTCCTCGGCAAAAGCGAGGCTGCTGGGACCAATTATTTCCCCTTTTCCGGGCCGGGCTTTTCTCCCTCCGTGCCCCAGTTGAATTCCAGCTTTGCTCCCAAATTCATGGACCCGGTCAACCAGTTTTTTCAATCCTTTTAACTGGCCATCATCCCATATTCCCAGGTCGTTGGGACTCAGTCGCCCCCTTTTTTCAACTGCGGTAGCTTCCTGGATAATAAGCCCCACCCCACCGATAGCACGGGCAGCATAATGGGCAAGATGCCAGTCAGTTACAAGACCTTCTTCTCCAGCACAGTACATACACATGGGGGCCATGACCACCTTATTCGGCAGTTCAAGGCCTTTTATTGTAAGAGGATCAAGCAGTTTGGACAAAACATTTCCTCCTTTAAGAAAAACTAACCCTATTTTAATTTTTTCTACTTAATTCCCAAAATCCCTCTATTTTAGAACCCTATTCCCGCTGAAATTCGGATCCCAAAACCTGAAGTTCTCAAGTCAGGCCCGCAGGGGGAAACATTCCCCTCATCTAATTCCTGCCAGCGGCTCAGGGGTGTAGCCAGGCGGCCAACCCCTTCGAGAGAAAAACTTATACCATGCTCCTGGCGGGGATAGTATTTAACTCCAGCAAGTAATTCCCCAAAAATACCCGCTGAACCAAGAATTTCCCCGCAGCCTTCTACCATTCCCATGGAAAAACCTGCGCCACCTCCAAGCGTACCATAAAGGCTGCCGGGGGATAAAGGAAATTCCCGGACATGCACCCCTCCAATATCAAAAATAAAGGCCCCTCCCCCTCCGGCAAATCCCAACAATACCTGGCTGGAATGGGAGAAAGGAACCTCATTACCCACCCTAATGCCTGGAAGATTTAATCGCCCCGAAGTTCCATCCATTCTAAAAGGCATGTTACTGTACCCAAGATTAAATTTAACCCGGGACTTGGAAACCATTTCTTCCAGTAGGTTAACTTCTTGCACAGGTTCTTTCGCATATAAAATTCTGCCCCGGGAAGAATCATCCCCAACACTAATTACTTCCAGCAGTCCGATTTGTTTGTACCCGTATCCCACCGTAGTTTTATCTTCCACCCTCTGCAGGATTTGATACCGGGAACCGATTTTCACTCCTAAATCTCTACCTCCAAAAAAATAAATCTCGTCGTTTTCAATTTCTTTAATTGTGCTGGTAAGTAAAAATTCTTCCCTTAACTGGCGGACAAAAATCGAGGAGAAACAATTCTCCAGCGCCTGAAATTGAGCATCTTCTCGATCCCCGTGAGCAGCGGAACCTCTCTGGGTAATAATCCTAGTGGCTCTCCCCGAAACAGTATCGTAAATCCTAACAGTTATTTCAGCTTCAGCCTTATAACGCCGCTGATTGGAATCCCAATAAACCTCGAGGTTATCAATAAAACCTGCAAATAAAAGCCCTATACCTGCTCTTTCACCAATCATCCTTACTTCCTCGGCCTCAAGATCCCGGTAATACCGGATACGGTATTGCTGCAAAATTCTATCCATTTCCCGGGGCTTAACCAGGTCCAAACGTCCCAGGTCAAGCAGGATCCCCACCAGTTTATTCCCCGCCAGATCAAGATAACGGGAATGAAGTCTTCCCTCAAAACTCAAAACTCCTGCCTTCTGAGCCAGGACCCCGTTTTCAGTTAATAAACAGAAAATCAGAATAAAAGAGATCAGGCCCAGGAAAATCAGGGCTGCTTTAGACCTTTTTAGCATTTTTTTCTCCCCCGCAATTTATAAATTTTTTATAACCTGCCCACATCTGGATAACTGCCTCTTTTGCCGATAAACCCCCAACCCCGGTTCCCAGGCCGGGAATAGCAATTTTTCTTACTTCTCTCAATTTTTGAGCTTCCTGCAAAATTGCCAGCATTGCTTTTTCTGCATTCCTGGTTCCCCAAATTTCTCCCGGCTCAACCATTGTTGGAGCGGAAATAAACCAGGGGATAAGGGGATCCCCCGTGGGAAGAACCACAGCCTTACCCACCGGAATTTTCCCCGAAAAACACGATTTGATCTTTGCCCGGAGTCTAGCTTCTATTCCAGTCCCAAATCTTTCCCGAACAGCGAGATCAAGGCCTCCACCCATGTCTCCCCTGGAATTGCCCGGACTCGCAATTACATCGCAAACTAAAGTGCAGATATCACTCTTTATGCAATTAACCCCGGGCTCGGAATAAAACCTTTTTTTGAACTCTTTTCCCAGTTCTTCTTCCCGGTAAACCAACAAAATTTCCATGTTAAAAATCCGCGAAGATTTCGCCAAAATTTATCCCGGCAATTTTTTTGTTGGAATAGCTTTTTTTAATGGAAATAGCCGCTTCCTGAAATTCCGGGCTAACACATCCATTTTCCAGGGCAACCCGGGCTTCAATAAAAGCAGCAAGTCGATCAATGGCCCGGAGTAACTCTCCATCCCTGGGGTTAAAAGGATCCTCGTTAAAAAATTGGCTGATTTCCTGGGCTGTTTTCAACTTCTTTTGTTTGCCATCTTCGGTAACAATGTTGGAAAATTCGTCCCGGGTAAACATTTTAATCTCGGGAACCAAATCTGCTGGTAACAAGGGGTAAACATCTTTTTCCATCAGCTCAATTTCAATTTCTTTTATCAAATCGTCAAGCCCTTCTATTGATTTTTTTATCGGTGAAATAATGTCCCTTGTTAAAACCTCGGGCAGGTCATGAAACAGTCCGGTAAAAAAATTATTATATCTGCGCTGAGCACAACCCCCGATTTCCAGGGTCAAAAGGTAGGCTAAAATAGCGACAAAAAGAGAATGTCCGAGAACTGAGGTTTTGGGAACCCGGTGCAAATGCGACCAGCGAGCCTGAAACCTCAGGTGCCCACAGAGGTCAATAAAAGACCGAAACGATTTATTTTCTTCCAGGGCAATCATTCCGGGTAAATCTTCGAATTTCTCCAATCGCTCTCGAAAATTTTCTTTGATTTCTTCCATTTCAAAGCCCTGAGGATTGAGGTTTTCAATTAAAGAAAATTCCCAGCGGGAGGCATAGTTGTGGGCTGCTTCTAAAACCCTATGGGTAGAATTATTTTCCTCCCTGAGGAGATAATTTTTAAACCGGTCAAAAAAATCGTCGCCAAGTGGAGTCAGGTAGGTTTCCATTTCCCGGATAACGAATTCATTTAGCCTGCGGTATTTTTCTTGATCTTCTCTGATTTTATAAAAAACCGGGGGTTTTATATCAGTGATAACCAGGCGCTGGCAAAGATCAAAAATTCCTCCTTCAATCAATTCCACCCAGTGGAAATCAGGATATTTTTCGGAAAATTTCCCGAGAAAATAGGCAACAATCATTTTATGCGCCTGTTTATCAAGTTCAATTAACTCCATTGGTCGAAGCTTATCATTCCATCTCTGCATATAAGCCCCGTCAAAAATTTTCAAGAGCAGACTTTTCCTCAACATAAGAGATCGATCCTTCCTGAAAATTCTAAAGTAAAAAAACAAGGGAAAATAAAAGTATAAACTGGAAAAAAAGAATTATTTCCCATCTTTTTTGTAACCTGTCTACGATTTTTTCCTGTTTTTCCAGCCTTTTTTTTAGCAAGTTAACCCTTTCTATTGTTTCTTTATTAATTCCCTTTTTATCATTTGATACCTGCTCCAAATCCTGTTGAAGATACATTTTCACCTCTTCAAACTCACTGAACTTCTCCTCCCAGTTTTTTATCTTTTCCCTTAATTCTTCAAGTATTTCTCTAAATTCTTCCTGCAAATTCTCTAACTCCTCCAAGTTTTATACCCTCCAGGGAAAAAATCAGTTCTTTCCCCCAGCTATTCAGACAGAGCAGGGAGAATTTTTTTCGATTTCTTTTCTGGCTGATAAAATAACCGCAGGTAGCAAAACGGTTCCGTTTTTTCGTTTTTTTGACTAAATTGATGGCCAATGTTTCATCCTGGATAAACAGCTGGCTGAAAATATTAATTACTGCAAAATTATCCCCCCTTTTTTGTAACCTTAAAATACAGTCAAGTAAAAGGTTAATCTGCCCTTCCTTTTTAAAATCAAGCATACCACCAATAAATAGCGCAGTGGTATTAGATGGATCTTCCTTTAATTTTTCCCCGACTATGGTTTGAATCTGTTTTTCCAGGCCATCTTCTTCTGCTTTTTTTAGAACCTCAACAATCCTTTCCACGGGAAGATCGTCCTTCTCCAGAAAACCCCTTATTCCACCCTTAAATTTGTCATCAGGGTGCCTGACCTTGATCGACGTGGCCCGGGATGTGTTCAATGTTTCCCCGTCGCAAAAACCACACCTCGCACCGGGTTCAATTGCCTGGCCCATGTAATCCAGAAGGATTGACCTTCGGCAATTTTCCTTATCCAAAACGTATTTTTCCAGCATACCCAGGGCTGCATACTTGCGCCTTTTTATAGTCAAGTCCTGCTTAATAAATTCATTGAAAAATGCTTCTTTTGCCTCCGGGAAGGAAGTGAGCTTTTTTTCAACCCGCAGGTTCAATTTGCCCCCCTGCAAATAGGAAATATAATAATCACGGATTATTTCAGTTTCCTGCAGGAAGAAAAGGTATTTCTGGATCAAAACCTGGCCCGAAATCTCTATGGAAAGGTCAACCTTTTTTCCCCATCTACTAAAGATTTCCCTCACGAAGTTATCCAAGCCCAATTCGTGACCTTTTGGGGAAAGATGCTGATTTTCAATAAAACGCGACTGAATTCCAAAATCACAAAGCCCGGCCTGTTTATAGTTACACTCCCATTTTCCCAGGCAGGCCGGTTCCATTGCACCCCTTTTTTTCTGGTCGGCCCTGCATTTTTTCTGCCTTGGTTTAAACAGGAGAACAGAAAGCGATCTATTTCCATCCCGTCCTGCCCGCCCCAGTTCCTGGAAATAAGCTTCCAGGGATCCAGGAGCATAATAGTGAATGGTATAGTTAATATCAGGTTTATCAATTCCCATACCAAAGGCTCTTGTAGCGACAAGAACTGAAACCTTATTTTTTAAAAAGTTTGCCTGAACTATTTTTTTCTCCATTTCACCCATTTTCCCGTGATAAGAGATGACTTCATGCCCTTCGTCTTCCAGACAAGCTTTAAGGTTGGTTGTGCTCGCCTCCCGGGTGTTTTTTCCTTCTGCCTGGGCATAGGGTAAAAAAATAACTCCTGCAGATTTCTCTGGAAACTCTTCCCGAGTAAACCCAAAAAATCGAGGCATATCATTTTCCAGGACCCTCTTTAAAACCGAAAACCTATCCTCACCCTCTTTAATCAAATTTACCTGCAAACCGATTTCGGGCCGGTCCATCTCATCGGTTTCCATTAGATCACTTTTCTTGAATGCAAATTTTTTTCTCAGTTCCTGGCGGACACGCCCAGGAGCAGTGGCGGTTAACCCGATCAAGCCGCGGTTTTCCCTTGTTAAAGGATTTTTAGCCAGCTGGAGATAAGCGGGACGAAAGTCGTGCCCCCATTCGGAAACACAGTGGATCTCGTCAATTACAAAAAAACCCTGTCTTTTTCTGCCCCTCTTTTTTATTAGCTCCTGGAATTTTTTCTGCTGCAGTCTTTCCGGAGAAAGGTAAAGGATTTTAAGTTCTCCATCCTCCCACCTTTGTAAAACCCGTTTTTTTTCTGCGGGGGTTTGCGAACTATCCAAAAAATCAGCCCAAAAACCCCTTCCTTCCTTTTGCAAGTTGGTTACCTGGTCCTGAATTAAAGCCTTTAAAGGGGCCACAACTATTGATGTTCCGGGACATAAAAGTGCCGGAAGTTGAAAACAGATTGATTTACCCGCTCCTGTGGGCAAAATACCCAGAGCTTTTCTTTCCTGGAAAATCTGCTTGATTAACCGGTACTGCTCTGGCCTCAAATAAGAGAAACCCCAGATCCTTTTTGCGATTTTTTCTAACAATTCTTTGTCAGGAAAAACCGTTGTTATTCCCCCTAATTCGGGCAGGAAAACTTTCCCCCAAAAATCCTTTCGCAAAAAGAATCGGACTCGGGGATGTTTGATAACAGATTGGAAAATTTCCCCGTACCCTTTTTCCAGCATTTTTCTCTTCTGGGCAGCTGAAACACGAGAAAAGGCCAGGAGTTCGGGCTTCAATTCAAAAAATTCTTCTTTGGGATTGGGAGCACCAATGACCACAGCTTCTTTTCCAGCCTTTTTCCCTGCCCCACCCCCTTCCTCGGAAAAGATTTTTCTATCCCTCTGTTCCTTTCCGGATAGCTTTGCCAGGACAGCCTCAAGCTCAAAAAAATCTTTGCTACCCTCTAACAGCATCCCATTAAATTTATCCAGAACCCTGTTTTCCTCTTGCACCACCCTTAAAAACAATAATTGAAATGTTTTCTGCCACTCAGCCCGGAAATATCGAGATGGAGTGCTCTGAAGGATTGTAAAAATTAGATTTTTATCCATTAAACCACCTCTTTAATAATTTCTATTTTTGGAAATTTTTTCCTTCTATTCCCATTAAAAAACCCACCCGCAGGTGGGTTATCTTCCCCTTTCCAGGTCAGACAAAATTTTTTCAAGATACCACTGTTCACTTCGCCCGGGGTATTTTTTCTCAAGCCGTCCTTTCATATCCCGAATGTATTCTTCTGCCCGGTCTTCACTTACTCTCATTTTTCTCCGGATCTGCTGCCTTAGTTGACCCTGTTTCCTTTTCTCCTTTTGAGCAGGAGAAAAAAACACCAGGGCAAGGATTATGAGAATTACAATAACTATAATCCAGATCATCAGATTGTCACCACCTGTTCTGATTCTCCCAAAAGCTTGGTAATACTATGCATATTGGAAATTTCTCCAATTAGTGGCTTTTCCTTCAATCCATAATAATCCAGGCAGGTTCCACAGGCTAGAATTTTCACACCCCTTTCAGTGAGCTTTTTCAATGACGGAGCAATTTCTGATGTTTCCTGGACCAGATAGACACCTTTGTTCATGAAAATAACGGCATCGGGGCAGTTATCTCCTTCGGTAATTGAATAAAAGAAATTGCGAATCAGGACTTCTCCCAGTTCTTCTTCTCCTCTTCCCAGCTTATCCCCAGTGCAGAAAATTGTCTTTTCTCCCAAAAAATCAACTCCCATAATATTCAGGCTCTTTTAAGTAACTTTTTATAGCTTTTTCTGATCTCGAATTAAATTTAAGATTTCCTCGGCATGCCCTTCAACCTTGACTTTCCTGTATTCTTTTATTACCCTGCCTTCTTCATCAATAACAAAAGTGCTGCGCACTGTACCTCCTTTTTCGTTTAAAACCCCGTACTGTTCAAGGACCTTTTTTTCTGTATCAGAAAGCAAAACAAAGGGTAGGTCATATTTATCTCTAAACCTGTGGTGAGAAGCCATTCCATCCTTGCTAACTCCCAGAACTACGGTATTAAGCTCTTCCAGAGCCTGATGCCGATCTCTAAAAGAGATGGCTTCTTTGGTTCAGCCTCCGGTATTATCTTTAGGGTAAAAGTAAAGAACAATTTTCCTACCCCTATAATCTTCCAAACTGTGCTCCTTACCATCCGTTCCAGGCAGAGAAAATTCCGGCGCAGATTTCCCTTCTAAATTCATTGATATTACCCCCTCGTATAATAATATTTAGACATATCACGCAAACCTAAGCAGGATAAAATCCTATAACACTCTTTACCACTTTAATTAAGTTCTTCTTCTCTAAAAACTTTTATTTTCCTTCCCCGGACCTTCCCCTTACGGTTTTTTAAAGCAGGAGCAAAATTTTTCTCCTCGAAGTTTCTTAATAATAAATAAAGAGTGGGTGAAAAAATTGAAATTAATCGCAGATTTACATACCCATACAGTTGCCTGCGGGCATGGATTCAGTACGGTGCAGGAAAATGTGTTCGCAGCCCAAAAAGCAGGCCTCTCGGTCCTGGGAATTACCGAACATGGTCCCTCCATTCCCGGTGGTCCCCACCATTATTTAATGGGAGCAATGTTACAGATCCCCCCAAGCGTGGGAAACTTACGGATTCTGAGGGGAGCAGAACTAAATATCATTAACACTTCCGGGGAACTGGATTTGGACCGGGATAGAATGAGCCGCCTCGATATCGTCCTTGCAGCAATCCATCCTGGAACTCCTTACGATGGTAAATCTCAGGAGGAACACACCCGGGCCCTCTGTGCCGCAATGGAAAATCCCTATCTTGATATTCTGGCCCACCCTGATAATCCAGGCTACGCCCTGGATTATAAAAAAATTGTTAGAAAAGCCATGGCTGAAGGAGTCCTGCTTGAGGTAAATAACAATTCCATGAATCCAACTCACCCCGGGCGGAAGAACGGACTCGCCAACTGCCAGGAGTTCCTGACAATAGGGAAAAAAGAGGGTCTGCGGGTCACTGTGGGGAGTGACGCCCATATTTCCTTTTCCGTTGGAAAAATGGAAAAAGCAATTAAACTGCTTGAGGAAATCGGTTATCCCGAGGAATTAATTTTAAACTGCTCCCGGGAAGGAATTGAAGATTTCCTGGAAGAAAGGCAAAAACGAATTCAAAAAAAGTTGAAAACCGAACCATTCTGGAATTAAGGAGGGAGTTAGTCAATGGATCTGCTTTCAACCAAGGAAATGTTAGGGAACTGGCTCGAAGAGCTCGGAACTTTCCAGGCCAGAAAACAGCACACGGAGTTAAAAATTTCTACCAAGGAAAACCCTGCAGACCTGGTTACCCAGATTGATAAAGATTCGGAAAACTGGCTTATTGAAAAAATCCATTCTTCCTTTCCATCCCATAGCATTTGGGGAGAAGAAGGTGGTTTTATTAAAAGAAATTCCCATTATGTGTGGATTATGGATCCCCTTGATGGAACCATGAATTATACTCATGGTTTACCTCTTTTCGGAATTTCTCTGGCCCTGCAGTACAGGGGAGAGACAATCCTGGGAGGCATCCACTTTCCACGACTTGCTGAAACCTACCTGGCCCTTAAAGGAAAGGGGGCCCAATGCAACGGAAAGGAAATCAAGGTATCCCCTGAAAAAGATTCTCAAAAAGCCCTTTTAGGAATTTCTATCCCCTATCCCAAAATTGCCGGGAAAGTTTCCGATGATTACCTTGCCCCATTTCACTCTCGTTTGCGGGGAATTCGGACCTTCGGTTGTGTTGTTTTTGATCTATGCCAGCTTGCGCGGGGAAATCTTGATGTCTCCCTTGCGCTCAAGATGAACCCCTGGGACGTTTTGGGAGGAATGTTAATTATTAAAGAAGCGGGGGGAGATTATATTCACCAGCAGGTTTCCGATAGTCACTCCCTGCTTTCTGCAAACCCCACCCTTCTCTCCAGGTTGAAAAATGATAGGGCTTTTTCCCGGCTTTTAGAGATTTAGTTGCACACTATTAAACTGTCTTAATTTAAAAAACCCTGGAAATTTTTTCAACTATCCAGGGTTTTTTGCTTGGAGAGCATAAGTTGAATTTACTAATTTACCCGCAGAAATCTGGAGTTTACAGCTACAATTACCGTGCTCAAGGACATCAACATGGCCCCAACTGCAGGGATAAGGACAACTCCGTAGCCATATAAAACCCCTGCCGCAAGGGGGATTGCTACCAGGTTATACCCCGTAGCCCAACCCAGGTTCTGAACCATTTTTCTGAATGTGGCCCGGGCCAGGCCCAAAATGGCTGTTACATCAAGGGGATTATTATGAACCAGGACAATATCTGCAGCAGCAACTGCAACGTCGGTTCCCGCGCCAATAGCGATGCCGACATCGGCCTGGGCCAGAGCAGGAGCATCGTTAACTCCATCTCCTACCATGGCCGTTGTTAAACCCCGGGATTGAATTGCTTTAACTTTTTCCGCCTTTTCATGGGGAAGAACTTCGGCAAAATAATCGTCAAGGCCAAGTTCCTTTGAAACATAATCTGCGACTTTCTGGTTATCCCCGGTCAGCATAATGGCCTTTATACCCATCTCTTTTAACTTCGTTATGGTTTGTTTGGATTCTTCCCGGATAATATCAGCCAGGGCAAGGGCTCCTGCCAATTCGTTATCAATAATTACATAAACAACAGTTTTCCCCTGAGAAGACAGTTCATCTATTTTGCCGTCCCCTTCGAGAAATTCTAATTCTTTTAGATAGCCCGGACTGGCAACTGTAATTTCTTTCCCGTTTACAATTCCCCGGACTCCTTTGCCCTTGATGGCCCGGAATTCCTCAACACTGCCCACTTCTTGTACCGCACCCGTTATTCCCCTGGCGATGGGATGTTCAGAGCGAGATTCCACGGCAGCAGCATAATTAAGAATTTCCTCCTGGGAATAATCATCTTTGAAAACAACAGTATCAGTAACTCCGAATTTGCCCTGGGTAAGGGTCCCGGTTTTATCGAATATTACAGCCTGAATTTTCCTGGCCTGTTCGAAGGAGGTGCGATTGCGGATCAGCAGACCCTGCTTCGCAGAAATGGCTGTTGAAACCGCAGCTACCAGCGGAACCGCCAGACCCAAAGCATGGGGGCAAGCCATAACCATTACGGTGACCATTCTTTCCATGGCAAAAGAAAGTTCAAATCCCACAATAGCAAACCAGGTAAAGAAGGTTAAAACCCCTCCCCCCAGGGCTACCACAGTCAGCCAAAAAGCAGCTCTATCAGCCAAAGCCTGGGTCCTGGATTTGCTGGCCTGAGCCTTTTGCACCAGCTCCATAACCTGGGAAAGGTAAGTATCCTTTCCAGTCTTGGTTACCTCGATGGTGATTGATCCCTCACCATTAATACCACCACCGATTACTTCCTGCCCGGCATCTTTATTTACCGGAACAGATTCTCCTGTCAGCATTGATTCATCAATTGTTGTTGAACCATCAACTATCTTGCCATCAGAGGGGATTTTTTCCCCGGGCTTAATTATTAATTTATCTCCACCCTTAATTTTTTCCACCGGAACCTCTTTAATACTCCCATCTTCCATGAGTTTATGGGCAGTGGAGGGCATCAGTTTTGCCAGTTCCTTTAGAGCCTCAGAAGCACCCATTACTGACTTCATCTCAATCCAGTGTCCCAAAAGCATAATTGTTACAAGGGTGGCAAGTTCCCAGAAAAATGCTTCCCCTTCAAGACCAAAAACTGTAGCCGAACTATAAACATAGGCGGCAGTGATAGCCACCCCAACCAGGGTCATCATTCCCGGCAATCTTTTTTTAATTTCCTCCCCCAGACCTTTCAGGAAGGGATAACCACCGTAAAAATAAATGAAGGTGGAAAGGCCAAAGAGAATAAAATTATCTCCCCTGAATATTAGTAACTCCCTGATCCCCAAAAATTCCTGGATCATGGGTGAAAGAATTAGAATTGGCACTGTCACAAATAGGGATACCCAGAATCTTTTCCGAAAATCCTCAACCATGTGGGCATGGTGGTCTTGATGTCCATTTTTTTTATGGTCTTGGTGTTCCTTGTGCTGACTTTCCTGGCCCTCATTATTTTTTTTCATCCCGATACCTCCCGCAAAAATCATTAAAACATCTAAAAAGAAAATAGGCCGTCCAATTCCTCCATTAATATAATCGAAAAACAATACTTTGAGCGAAAACTTCCCTGGGATTTATTTTCCTCTTTCTAATTTCGTTTTTTATCCTTTCAATCCTTCCCAAAAAAAAACCCCGCTTATTGCGAGGCTTTTATTTTTCTTATTGACTGGCTTTTTTTTGCGCCTTGATCTGCTCTGTCCAGACGCCAATTCGGCTTAATCTCTTCCAGCGACGGGTTAAAAGCTCCGAAGAATCCATTTTTTGTAAAAAAGGCACAATTTCTTTTAAATGCTCTTCCAATTTTTTCTGTATTTCCTGAGAATTCAATTGACAGCCCCCACTTGGTTCGGGGATAATGGCATCGATAACCCCCGCTACTTTTAAATCTTCAGCGGTCAATTTCAATGATCGAGCTGCTTCCTCGGCTTTCCCCGGATCTTTCCAGAGGATAGAGGCACATCCTTCAGGAGATATTACAGAATAAACAGCGTTTTCAAACATACTCACCCAGTCTCCAACTGCAAGAGCCAGGGCTCCACCGCTTCCCCCCTCACCTGTTACAATTACAACAACCGGAACCCTTAGACCACTCATTTCCTTTAGATTCCTGGCAATTGCCTCTCCCTGTCCTCTTTCCTCCGCACCCAGGCCGGGATAGGCTCCAGGGGTATCGATAAAAGTAATAATGGGCCGGTTGAATTTTTCGGCCTGCTCCATCAATCTAAGGGCCTTGCGGTAACCTTCCGGGTGGGGCATTCCAAAGTTACGGGAAATATTTTCCTTGGTTGAACGTCCTTTTTGATGACCAATTACGGTAACAGGTTGTTTCCCAAGCCGGCCGATACCTCCGATTATTGCCGGATCATCGCCAAAAAGGCGGTCTCCGTGCAACTCGGTAAAATCGCTACAGACCATTTCAATATAGTCCTGGGTTGTAGGTCTTTGCATATTGCGGGCAAGCTTAACTCTTTGCCAGGGGGTTATTTCAGAGAAATATTCTTCGCGAATTTTCCTTGCTTTTTCCTGGAGAGATTTAATTTCCTCGCTCAAATCCATTTCCTGTTCCCTGGCAAAAGCCTGTAGATCCTTAATTTTTTGTTCCAGATGTGCGAGTTGCTTTTCTCCACTAGCCAATCTTTTCACCCCCTTGATGCAATTGCAAGAGCAGGGTGAGTTCTTTTTTCATCTTTTTCCGCTCCACTATTCGGTCAATAAATCCGTGTTCAAGCAAAAATTCTGCCCTTTGAAATCCTTCGGGGAGTTGTTGTCCTATGGTCTGCTGAATAACCCTGGGGCCTGCAAAACCGATAAGGGAACCTGGTTCGGCAATATTAATATCACCGAGCATTGCAAAACTTGCTGTTACACCTCCGGTTGTGGGATGGGTCAGCACCGAGATATATAAAAGACCGGCATCAGAAAAGCGGGCAAGGGCATTACTGGTTTTTGCCATCTGCATAAGGGAATAAATGCTTTCCTGCATCCGGGCTCCTCCCGAAGCCGAAAAAATAATAAGAGGTTTTTTGAGTTCCCGGGCTTTATCAACTAGCCTGGTAATTTTTTCTCCCACTACCGAACCCATACTTCCCAGCATGAAATCAGGAGCCATAATTCCCAGGCCAACCTCAATCCCGCTAATTTTCCCAAAACCGGTAATAACAGCTTCATTCAAACCTGATTTTTCTCGAACCTGTTCCAGTTTTTCTCCATACCCGGGAAAATCCAGGGGGTCAAGAGATATTAACTCCCGGTTAATTTCTCGAAAGGTTCCTTCATCTACTATCTGCTTTAATCTCTGCTTTGCAGGCAGGGAGAAATGGTGACCACAACGATCGCAGACTTTTAATTTCTGGGAAAGGTCCTTATCAATATGAACATGCTTACAGGCAGGACATTTGCTGGCTATATTTTTGGGAACATTCTTAATCTCCCTTGTCCCCACCTGGCTATAGCGGGTTTTACGGAAAAGTGCCATAATCAAACGCCCTCCTTACCTTCAATTAATCCGGGCAAAAAACCGGTATCATAATTTCCGGAGCAAAATTGCTCATTTTCCAAAATAATTTGATAAAGATCAATCGGGCTGGGTACACCCTTAAGGCTTATTTCCCCTAAGGCCCTGCGCATTCTGTTCCGGGCTTCTTCTCTATCTGCCCCCCAGGTAATTATTTTGGCCAGTAGAGAATCATAATGGGGAAGTACCCGGTATCCTGAATAAATAAAAGTATCCACCCTGACTCCCGGGCCCCCAGGTGGGATCCACTCCGAAATCAATCCCGCTCGGGGCAAAAAATTCTGGGCTGGGTCCTCCGCATTAATACGGCATTCCATTGCTGCTCCCTCCAATTTAATATCTTCCTGCTGGAGGTCGAGCTCTTCCCCTGCAGCTATTTGCAGTTGTGCTTTAACCAGATCAATTCCAGTAATCATTTCCGTAACAGGATGTTCAACCTGGATCCGGGTATTCATTTCCATGAAGTAAAAATTCCCCCCGGCATCCAGCAAAAATTCAACAGTTCCGGCCCCAGTATAATCCACCGCCCGGGCAGCCCTTACGGCAGCATCACCCATTTTCTCTCGCAGAACCTGGTCCAGGACAGGACAGGGAGCTTCCTCAATTAATTTTTGATGCCGGCGTTGGATGGAACAATCCCTCTCCCCCAGGTGGATAACATTCCCATAATTATCGGCCAGGATCTGGACTTCTACGTGGCGGGGGCGAGAAATATATTTTTCCAGGTAAATCTGGGGATTGGAAAAAGCTTTTTCTGCCTCACTCCTGGTAAGGGAGAAAGATTTTGCCATTAAAGAAGACTCTTCTACCAGGCGCATCCCTTTGCCCCCGCCCCCCGCAGCAGCCTTCAGCATAATGGGATAGCCAACTTCGCCAGCAACTTTTGTTGCCTCCTGGGCATCTTCAAGACCCTCCTTACTTCCGGGGACTATGGGAACACCGGCTTTTTTCATCAGTTTGCGCGCCCTCTCTTTATTGCCCATTTCTTCAATAGCCCGGGGCGGCGGGCCAATAAAAATCAACCCGCACTGCTGGCAGAGCTCGGCAAAGGTCGAGTTTTCAGCAAGGAAACCGTAACCGGGGTGAATGGCATCAACCCCGGCTCCTATTGCAGTGGAAATAATATTTTGCATATTTAAATAACTATCCTGAGCTGAAGGTGGTCCTATACAATAGGCTTCCGGGGCCAGTTTTACATGGAGGGATTCTTCATCCCCCCGAGAATAAACGGCTACGGGTTCAATACCCAGTTCCAGGCAGGCCCGAATTACCCTTACCGCTATTTCTCCTCTGTTGGCAATTAAAACTTTTCGAATCATGATTTCACCTTAATTCGAAAAAGGGGTTGTCCGTATTCAACCATTTCTCCATTTTCAACGAGAATTTCAACTATTTCCCCGGAAAGTTCTGCTTTGATTTCATTCATAAGTTTCATCGCTTCCAGAATGCAAAGGGTATCCTCTGGTTTTACAATGTCTGCCACCTGGACAAATGGTTCATCTTCAGGTGATGGAGCACGGTAGAAAGTCCCTACCATCGGGGCATTCACTTCAATCAGGTTTTTATCTGGTGTTTTTTCAATCGAAGCCTCTTCTTCAGTGCTTTCCTTTTTTGTTTTGCTCTCCAGACCGGGGGGAGTTGAAATTTCCATTTCTACTGGTCTCCCCCGGGACAGGGAAATACGAAACCCTTCATTCTCGAGAGTAAATTCAGAAAAATCACTATTTTTTATCGCCTCAATCAACTTGATAATTTCCTCAGTTTTGATCGGAATCACCTCCAGCAAAAAGGGCAAATTTAAGTTTTCCATCTACAACTGTTTTGCCCTCTACTGTAGCCCTGCCCCGGCCCACACCAAAAGTTTTTTTGGCCCGAATTATTTCAATTTCAAGCTCAACAGTGTCCCCGGGACGCACCTGTCTCCTGAACTTAACCTGGTCCAGGCCGGCGAAAAGAGGAATATAACCCTGCAGATTCTCCTGCGAAAGGACAACCACAGACCCCAGCTGGGCCAGGGCTTCTGTTAAAAGGACCCCTGGAAAAACAGGGTAATCCGGGAAATGCCCTTCCAGCCAGATTTGAGCCGGCCCAATCTCCAGTTTACCCCTGCCCCTGATTCCGGGTTCCAGTTCGGTGACCTCATCCAGAAACAAAAAAGGTTCCCGGTGAGGAATTATTGTTTTAATTTCTTCCTGGGTTAACATTTTATTCAACCCACTTTTCCACTGCCAGGGAGGCGTTGTGCCCCCCAAATCCCAGGGAATTTGAAAGGGCTCGATTAATTTCAACCTGACGGGTTCCATCGGAGACATAATCCAGGTCACAATCCGGGTCAGGATTGGTAAGGTTTATGGTCGGGTGCACACGTCCTTCCTGGAGAGTTTTTATTGTAGCAATAAATTCTACTGCTCCGGCTGCCCCCATGAGATGCCCCAGCATTGACTTGGAAGAATTGATTACCATTTTGAACGCCTGCTCTCCACAAACCCGCTTAATTGATCCCGTTTCCAGGCGATCATTGTACTCCGTGCTAGTTCCGTGGGCATTAATATAATCAACCTGTTCCGGGGCCCAACCTGCATCCTGTATCGCACGCGCCATGGCCCTTGCTCCTCCCTCACCCTGGGGGTCGGGTTGAACCTGATGGTAGGCATCGCCTACAGACCCGTAACCCTTAATCTCAGCAAGGATGGTTGCTCCTCTTTTTTGAGCACTTTCCAAACTTTCTAAAATTAAGATCCCTGCGCCCTCACCCATCACAAAACCATCTCTTTCGGCATCAAAAGGTCTGCTGGCCTTTTGAGGCTCATCGTTACGGGTGGAAAGAGCACGAGCAGAACAAAAACCTCCCAGTCCCATTGGGGTGATGGAGGCTTCAGTTCCACCGGTTACCATGATATCCGCATCTCCCCAGGCGATGGAACGGAAAGCTCCACCAATAGCGTCGGTCCCTGTCGCGCAGGCACTCACAACTGAAGTGACGGGGCCTTTAAGGCCCAGATTGATAGAAATATTACCAGCGGCCATATTCCCGATCATCATAGGGACAAAGAAGGGACTGATCCGGCGGCTTCCTTTTTCCAGATAATTGCTGTGCTGCTCTTCGAGGGTCTCCAGTCCCCCAATACCCGAACCCACTAAAACACCAACTGTAGTGGGATCAGGCTTATGTTTGTCCAGTCCAGCCATTTCCCAGGCCTGATAGGCTGCTGCCAGTCCATACTGGACGAACCGGTCCAATCTTTTGGCTTCCCGTTTATCAATGTATTTTGTTGGATCAAAGTTTTTTACTTCGCCCCCGATTTTTGTGGAGAAACCATCTGTATCAAAGCGGGTAATCTGGTCAACCCCGCTTTTACCCTGTAAAAGGTTTTGCCATGTACTCTCCACATCATTGCCGAGAGGTGTTATTGCACCCATACCAGTTATTACAACCCTACGGCCCATCAAAAAACCCCCTTATGATCTACTGGCTCTCGATATATTTGATGGCATCGCCAACGGTTGAGAGCTTTTCTGCCTCCTCGTCCGGAATCTCCAGGTCAAACTCATCTTCAAGATCCATAATAAGTTCCACAATATCCAGGGAATCCGCACCAAGATCATCAATAAACCTGGCCTCAGGTGTAACTTCCGAAGCATCCACTCCAAGTTTTTCAATAATTAAGCTGACCAAACGCTCTTGAATATCCATGATCAACCTCCTCCAAATTAGTATTAGATTAAGACCTTTTCTTTATAACCAACCTGGTCAGAATTGAGTCCCCCCAGAACCTTATAAAGGCTGGCCAGATCAGAACACTGATAGGGCCTTTTTTTCCGATCAACAGCACAAACAAAAGAAGATAATGCTTTTCCTTCTCCAATTACAATTATGGGATCAAATTCCCCTTCCGCTATTCCCCTCATGGTTTTGCTCCAAAAAACTGGGGCGGAGATTTGTTTTAGCAAAAGTTCTTTTATTTCTCCAGGCTCTGAAACATTCTCCCCGGTAACATTAGAATAAAATTTGCAGCAGGGAACTTTAAATTCTATATCCTCTAAGTACCTGGCAAGCTCTTTTCCCGCTTTTTCCATTAGTTCGGAATGAAAGGGCCCGCTTACCCTCAGTGGGACAACTTTCTGCGCCCCTGCTTCTTTTAACATTTTCATGCCCTTTTTTACCGAACCCATTTCTCCTGATACAACAACCTGGGAAGGCGAATTATAGTTGGCAACCTGTAAAACTCCTTCAACCTGTTCGCAAACCTTCTCAATTTCTTCTGGTTCCATACCAATAACAGCAGCCATACCGCCCTTACCGGTGGGAAAAGCTTTTTCCATTAACTGCCCTCTTACCCTGACAAGTTGGACTGCATCTGTGAATTCTATTACTCCAGCAGCAACGAGAGAAGTTATTTCTCCCAGACTGTGTCCTGCAACAGCACTTGGTTTAAGATAAAAACTACGAATAATTTCAAAAGCGGCTATGCTTGTTGCCAAAATAGCAGGCTGGGCATTATATGTTTTTTGCAATTCCTCTTCCGGACCAGAAAAGCAGAGTTCTTTTAAATCGAAACCCAAAACCTCGTTAGCCTTGTCAAAAACCTCTCTCGCCCGGGAAAAATGGTTATAAAATTCTTTTCCCATTCCTACTTCCTGAGATCCCTGCCCCGGAAAAAGAAAGGCCAGTTTCTTACCCATTATTTCCAACTCCTTTAAAATAATTTATCAAGCCTGTATCTGGTCTCGCGAGCTTCAGAAATAATATCCTCAATAACCTCCGCCACCGGTCTAATTGATTTAATTAAAGCTGCAGATTGACCCGCCATTAGGCTTCCCAGTTCCAGATTTCCTTCCTGAACAGCTTCTCTTAAGCTACCGGCAGCAAGCTTCTCAAACTCTTCAGGAGAGGCGTCTTCCCGGTCCATTTTTTCCAGTTCTTTTACCAGTTTATTCTCAAGGCAGCGAACCGGCCGGTTCAAACTTTTCCCGGTAACCGTGGTGCTTCTCTCCTTGGCTTTTAGTATGGCCTTTTTATAATTCTCATGCACATTGCACTCCTGAGTACAAACAAAAACAGTTCCCAGCTGGACTCCTTCGGCTCCAAGGGCTAAAGCTGCCGTAAAACCCCTTCCATCGGCAATACCTCCTGCAGCAATAACGGGCATCTCAATTTCCTTGGCCAAAAGAGCCACCAGGACCATCGTAGAAACGTCACCCACGTGTCCACCTGCTTCTCCACCTTCCGCAATTATTCCCGCTATTGGGTACCTGGATAATCGCTTGGCAAGAGCAAGGGTAGGAGCTACGGGGAAAACTTTGATCCTTGCCTTAGCGAATTTCTCCATATATTTTCCGGGATTTCCCGCTCCTGTTGTAACAACATCTACCCTTTCTGAGCAGACAATATCGACTATTTCTTCTACCTCGGGGGACATTAGCATAATATTGACCCCGAAGGGTTTGCTCGTAAGTTTACGGGCCTTTTTTATCTCCTCTCGAACCCAAGAGCCAGGGGCATTTCCTGCCCCAATTATTCCCAGTCCGCCTGCGTTGGAAACCGCTGCAGCGAGTTCAGCATCGGAAACCCAGGCCATTCCTCCTTGAAAAAGAGGGTACTTAATCCCAAGCATTTTGGTAATCTCGGTCTTCATACCCTGCCTCCTTTATTTTCTCCTTAATTCCATTCCAAAACCGCAGCGGCCCAGGATAGACCGGCTCCAAAACCAGAAAGGACTATAATATCTCCCCTTTTTACCTTACCTTCGGCTACAGCTTCATAAAGAGCAAGGGGTATAGAAGCTCCCGATGTGTTCCCATAGCGCTCCAGGTTCATGTAAACCTTTTCTTCCGGCAGTCCCAGTTTTCGACCAGCGGCATCAATTATCCTTTTATTGGCCTGATGGGGAATAAAAAGGTCTATATCTTCATTTGATAGGCCACCCATTTCCAGAGCTTTTAAGGCAGCCTTCCCCATAGCTTTTACGGCAAATTTGAAAACCTGATTTCCATCCATTCGAATATAATGTAGCCTGCGAGCTACTGTATCCTGGGAGGCAGGCAGTCTCGATCCCCCCGCAGGGAGATCCAAAAATTTTCCTCCTGCTCCATCGGAACCCAGATCAAAACCAAGTATTCCACCCTTTTCAACTGGTTCCAGAACACACGCTCCGGCACCGTCTCCAAAAAGGACACAAGTATTGCGATCTTCCCAGTCTGTGATTTTGGAAAGTGTTTCTGCACCAACTATCAAAACTTTATTATAGGCTCCCGCTGAAATGAATTGGCCTCCGGTCACCAGGGCGTAAACAAATCCGGAACAACCTGCTTCCAGATCAAAGGCAGCGGAATTTTTGGCTCCAAGCCTGTCCTGCAGAAGACAAGCAGTTGCTGGAAAAAGCATGTCCGGGGTGACAGTTGCAACAATTATCAGGCCTAACTCTTCAGGCTCAACACCTGCACTAGCAAGGGCGTTTTCTGCAGCTTCAACGCAAAGATCCAGGGTGGTCTGGTCTTCCCCGGCAATTCTTCTTTCCATTATTCCAGTTCTTGTCCTGATCCATTCGTCGGTTGTTTCAATCATCTTTTCCAAATCCCGATTTGTTAGAACTTTATCCGGGATGGAAATACCCAAACCACTGATTCCAGTGCGCAGCATTTTTCCATCTCCTTTTTTCGGGCATTCCTGGAACATTGACTAATTATACAAACGCCATTTTTTTATGTCAACAAGGCGAACAGTAGTAAAAAAAGAAGAAAATACTAAAAAAGACGATAAACAGAACCTTAAACTTTAAAAAAAGCCCTACAACCGCTTCAAAACCCTATAAAAGGCAAAATCAGGCCCACTTCTCCCCGCTAAAGTTCGAACAACCCCCTGGTACCCTGGGTTTCCCCCGGAAAAAGAAGGTAAAAAATTAGTCTATTGGTATTTTTTCCCTTTTTATTTCAAAAAACATGGGTGTAGTATAATGTTTTTCTTGTTTTTCCTCTTTTTTAGACATTTTTTTAGAATTTGTAGTATAAAAGTATGGACAAAAAATTTTTTTCTGGTAAAATAAAAATATGTTTATTAAAGTTACTAAATCGGGAAAAAATCGTTATGCACAGGTGGTTCAGTCCTATCGAGTGAATGGTAAAATCAAACATAAGGTTTTGTTTAACCTGGGTAGAACTGACAAAATTGAAAATGATCCGGGGATGCAAAAATTGGCCCTAAATTTAATGGATTTAGCGCGGGTAAAGGAGGTAATTAACATCAACCGCGCTGGAAATGGGCAGATTGTTAAATGGGGCGATATTGTATATCAAAAACTCTGGGAAGAAACCAATATCGCTGAAGCCTTAGGTTATTGCTCAAAAAGCACTGCTACCTGGTTCGATTTCAAACAAACATGTCTTTACCTCATTACCCGCTACCTGCTTACCGCCCAGGAAGAGAGCTATTATTTTACCGCTGACATCCCAACCAACCAATTTTATCGGACCCTTGATATTTTAGGGAAAAACAAAGAAATTATTGAAAAACAACTTTTTCCGGACACCCAGAAACTAAAAAACCCAATACTTTGCCTTCTTATTCCAATCAATTTTAAAAACACTTCTCTGGAATCACTGGAAAATCTTGATTACGATTATTCCCTGCGCCGGGTCCAGGTTATGTCCATTGTTTTTACAGACTTTACGGGTAGAGTTATCGCTCACGAAATTTTTTCTCACAGGCGTTTCGGGAGGGCTAACCTGGTTCAGGCCATTAACCGTAGCCTAAAAAAATTCCAAATCCCCTCCCCGGTAATTGTAACTGACCAGATTTATGAAACAAATCTTCTCCGGGAATTTAATTATATCAGCTCGGCCCCGGTTGACACTCCTCCCGAAGAAGTCACAGGAATCCATTATGGAATAAAAACCAACCTGAAAACACTTCGCCCCGAGGGAATTCTCAAAGCTTTCCATCTCCTTGAATTTTTCCAGGACAATTTTCAGCCGGGAAAAACTCACCCTTCACTCCAATGGACAGAAAGGCGGATAAAAGGACATTTTGTTATTTGTTTTCTCGCGGCACTGATGGGGAACCGGCTGGAAAACAAGCTGGCTCGTGCCGGAAAAAAAACCTCGCCGATTAGAATCCGGGAGGCTTTAAATTCGCTGCAGTTTGCCCGTTTTCAAGCGGGGAACAACTCTTATTTATTACCCATCGCGGGACAGGAATTCAGTCCTGAAATTTTAAAATATCTTGGCATCACCCCTCCGGGTACTATAGTTCCAGAGGAGGATCTAACCCTTTAGTTTACCAGGCCCTGGGCCAGCTGGAGTAGGGCTCCCAGGCCCGGACAGTTTCCCGAACAGCAATTAAATCCTGCTTGCCAGAATCAGCCATCAACAGGGGGAAACCAATAAAATTTATGGCGAGAACAATAACCAGGACAATAAAAAGGGCCAGCTTCTTAGCTCTCTTGCCCATTTACAATCACCACCTCCGGTCCGGGGATAAAACCAAACTTATTATTAACTTTATCTTGAACCAGTTGGATTAAATACTTCACGTCGGTCGAACTAGCCCGGTCAAAATTTATAATAAAATTCCCATGGTAGGGGGAAATCTTCGCTCCTCCCCTGGTTAATCCTTTTAGGCCCAGTTGTTCCACCAGTATTCCTGTAGGGACTCCATATTCGTAGTTATTTCTAAAAACAGAACCACATGATGGATAACAGAATTGTTTTTTCTTCTCTCTATCTGCAGCAATCTGCTGCAGTTTTTCTTTTTCTTCTACCCCTATTTTTACCCGGGAAAAAAGACCACGCCCAAAATACTGAAAGAAATTATCCAGGGCAGCTAGATTGATTTTTTTTGCCTTTTCCAACTCATCCCTCCACCAGTTGTGCCTGATGTCTTCCGCCTTTATTTCTGCCCCTAGTATCACCCAGGGTTTTTGCTGAAAAATGGATTCTTTATAGGCAAAATTACAGGCCTTAGGTTCTAATTCTTGAATCCCGGCTTTTAAGTTTTTTAAATCCAGGTAATAAACCATGCCCAGAATTTTACTCATTTCTCCCTCGTAACAACGAGCATTTATATAGACACTTGCACCAAGAGTCCCCGGGAGAAGATGGGTAAAAACAAAGTCCGGGTGTCCTGTATAGGCCAGGTAAGAAAGAGGAAAGCCCGCCTCTAAAAACAGGTTGTTATTCTTTTTTTCCCAACCCACCATTTTTTTTAGAGAAACAAATAGAGTTTCGCCATCAGGCCTATCGGGAAATAGAATGTTGCTTCCCAACCCGAAAATAAAAAGTTTAAGACCAGTTTTTTGGCAGTAGTCTATAATTTTTTCAAGTTCTTGCAGAGAACTGGGCTGAGCAAAAAACCTGGCCAGGCCGCCAATTTTATAGGAACAGTGTTCTGCAAGAGGAACATCCTTTTCAATTATTTTTCCCAGTTTTAACTCCGCCCCCATAGCAATACTTCCTTCCTCGCAAAAAGCAAATCCCTGCAATAATTTTTCTTCCACTAGAAAAGTTCAATTGGAACCGGGGAATCCCTGCCGCTTCTCTATTATTTTTATTAAAGTTTCAAGAATAATTTGAGAAAACCGGGTTCTCGCATTATTATTTTATTCAGCCAGAGCTTCTTCGTAACAAATTGCTTTTTAAAGAGCAACCCCTTGGTCACAACCTCTTAGACATCAATTATCGCTACAATACTGGCAATAAGGGGTATTCAACCCCTGGGGTAATCTTTCCCATCCCAGCGTTCGTGGTGGGCCAGAATTCTCCGCTAGATAAAAGTCAGTTTTACCTTTGCGATACTAAGCCTATTTCCGGGTACATTTTTATAATTTCCTATTTTTTCACTTAGAGGACCCGGTTTTTTAAGAATATTCTCTTGAATAACTATTTTCCACAGGTCCTAGAGGACAGCAAGGATCTTTAATTCATCGATTTCACTATCAACAATAGTATCAGATGATACCTACTCTTATAATGCCCGTAATAGCGAGGGAAAGTGTGTTTTCTATGAGGAGTTAGTGATTAGGTAATTTTTGCTCCGCAAAAATATTTTCTTTTATCAAACC
>PWGV01000212.1 GCA_003554585.1 Halobacteroidaceae bacterium
AAAACTGGAATGACTATGGTTAAGATTGCCTTTGCACTTAGGCCTGGGGGAAGCTGCAGAATTGTTAAAGCAAAAAGCGGTTTGATAAAAGAAAATATTTTTGCGGAGCAAAAATTACCTAGTCACTAACTCCCCATAGAAAACACACTTTCCCTCGCTATTACGGGCATTATAAGAGTAGGTATCATCTGATACTATTACCCTTCAGGAAATAAGACCTGTTACAGGCAACAAAAGTTTTTTCTAAAAAACCGGAGAGGAAAAACTCTTCGCACAGATCGAAAACACTTTTTTGGGGTTATTTTTTAATTCCCTGTAAAATTTTTCGGAAATCTTGGTTACAGTTCCTGTCCTTACTCCAAGCATTTTAACTTTTTCCTTGAAAAAGTTCTGAACAAAGCTTTTTGTTTTTTCACCAATATTATTCTGCAGTTCTTTTCTCAAATTACCTGAAATATCCATTCTGCCCTCCTGGATTTTTTATTTGCTTTTCCTGCCTATTAGAGATTCATTAACTCTTCTTTAACCTCGAGGGGAGTTTTTTCCAGGGCGTAACGGAAAACAAACCGGGGTAAATTATTTGCATTGTTTTTCAGAAAACTATGTACTTCTTCAGGATAGCTTAAATAAGCGTATTTCAAAAGCCAGCCAACCCCTTTTTGGACATGGTATTCCCGGTCATTCTTAAGACTATCGACTACCATCATTACCTTTTCCAGGGGATAGTTGACCCGGAAACTCCTTCCTGATTCCAGTAAGGAAACTGGAGCGGCCCTCCTGACGTAGGTTCTGCTTGATTCTGTCCACTCCAGGACTTTGGAAAACAACTGGGGGTATTTTTCTGCCATCGGATTTAAAACCCTGTAGCAGAAAACATCGCACTGTCCCCAGCTTTTTATGTTATTATGTAACCATTTTTCATAGTAAGGCATGAATTCAAGATGGAACAACTTTTTTCTTTTTATCCAGATTGTAACCAGCCAGAAGAGACTCCACTCCTCGCGAAAAACCAAATAATCGAATACTTTCATTAACTGGTCATTTTCCCGGGGAAGGCCTGGGTAAACCCTTCTGGCGATTTTATTCATTGCCTGAGAATCTTCAGGATCGAGTTTTTCAAATTCCTCTCTGATTAAACTCAGGATCTTTTGTTCCAAGTGATAATACCTCCCTTAAAATCTAAAACTGCAGGTTTTAAATTATTTTTTTGTTGTCACTTGAAAGTTTGGCTTTCCCAGTTAATTCAATTTCGTGTTATTCATTGCTTAATTATATCCCTTTTTCAAGCTTAATTCAATGAAACGATAAAGGGACATTTTCCCCTTAAAATATTTCCTTCTTTTCTTTTTTTCTCCTGATTCCGTTTTTATCCCCATTGATATAATAGGTTTTCAGGAAAAGATTATAATATTTCAAGGAAAAACATCTTTTGCAGCGAATTAAAAATGGTAACCAAAAATCAAAATTTAAATTCCAGGAAAGAACCATTTGAACTAAACTTCTAATTCTTGTCTTTACTAAAATCTTTAAAGGAGTGGAAAAATGGAAGTTATTTACCGGGGAAAAACCAAGGATGTTTATGACAAGGGAGACGGAAACTATCTATTGAAATTTAAGGACGATGTTACAGGCACCGATGGGGTTTTTGATCCCGGAGCCAATACTGTTGGGTTATCCATCGAAGGCGCCGGAAAAGCCGGTTTAAGGCTCACCAAGTTTTTCTTTGAGAAAATCAATTCCGCGGGTATACCCACCCACTTTGTTGACGCGGATATTAAAAATTCAACCATGACCGTAAAACCCGCCCGGGTTTTCGGTGAAGGAGTAGAGGTAATAATCCGGTACAGGGCCGTGGGGAGCTTTTATAGAAGGTACAGCAGGTACTGCACCGAAGGCCAAAAACTCGATTCTTACGTGGAAGTTACCTTAAAAGATGATGACCGGAATGATCCTCTAATCACCGACGATGCCTTAGAAATGCTGGAGATAATGAACAAGGAAGAATACCAGGTTTTAAAGGAACTGACGCAAAAAATTGGGGCTATTGTGAAGGAAGAACTGGCCAAAAAAGACCTGGAGCTCTTTGACATCAAGTTTGAATTTGGCAGGATCGGCCCAAAAGGGACAATTGCCTTGATCGACGAAATTTCCGGAGGAAATATGCGGGCTTTTAAAGGGGGCCGGCAGGTAGAACCCCTGGAACTCGAAGAAATTATGTTACGGGACCAATAGGAAACATCTCCTTCCAATTTTAAGCTCAATCTTTACCTGGCGTCCCTTCTTTCCCGTTTAATTAAACCGGAAAAAGGGAGCCTTTTTGTTTTATTCTTTTTATTCCGAATATTCCCTATGTTCTTAATTTTCCTTTTATTGCTACTTTTCTTTTTATTGCTAATTTTCTCATTCTTTTTGCAGGGTTTTTCTGAGCCCTGTAGAAAATAGGCTATACCGGAAGACCCTACTGTGTTCTTTTTTTCACTTACATCATCCCTTATGCTCACGGGAACTGCAGTACAGGTCTACGGAAAAAATTTAAGGAGGAGATTTTGTTGGGCAAACGTTTCGGAGTTTTACTGGTTTTGCTGGCCTTCATCATGGTTTTTTCAGGGACAGGACTGGCAGATGAAGTGCGGATTGGTGTTTATGAGCCGTTGACTGGTCCCATGGCCGCTGGTGGGCAGATGACACTGGAGGGTATTCGACTGGCCCACGCATTATATCCCACTGTTCTGGGTAAAGAAGTCCGTTTGTTCGTTGAAGACAATAAGACAGACAAGGCCGAAGCTGCCCTGACAGTAAGCCGGTTGATTGAACTGCATCGTGTTAATGCCATTATCGGCAGTTACGGTAGTTCTCTGGCCATGTCAGGAGGTCCGGTTGCTAAAACCGCGGGTATTCCCGTAATGGGGTGCTCCCCAACCCACCCCCTGGTAACTCAGGACAATGACTACTACTTCCGGGCCTGCTTCATTGACCCCTTCCAGGGCCACATTATGGCCACCTATGCCTATCACACCCTGGGTATCCGCGAGGTAGCCATTATCCAGGATATCGCCCAGGACTACAGCGTGGGGCTGGCTCACTTTTTCCGGGAAGCCTTTGTTGAATTAACCGGAGATCCTGCTTCTGTAGTGGGAATGAGCTCCTATCAAACCCTGGATACCGACTTCACCGCCCAGCTGACCTATCTTCGTGGTCTGAACCCGGAAGCAGTTTTTGCTCCCGGTTATTATGGTGACGTCGCCCTGCTGATCACCCAGGCCAGGGAACTGGGTATGGAAATTCCCTTCCTGGGGGGAGATGCCTGCGAGGCCCCCGAATTCATTGAAATCGGTGGAGAAAATGTTGAAGGGGTTGCCATCAGCACCCATTACAGTGCCGATGCCCCCGTAACTGAAGAGTCAACCAAGTTCGTCGATGCGTTTTATGAAAAGTACGGCCACGCTCCCAGCGCTTTTGCCGCCCTGGGTTATGACGCCTATCTCTTGATTCTGGATGCTATCCAGAGAGCCGATTCTACCGATCCCCAGGATATTCGGGATGCCCTGGCTCAGACTGAAGGATTTGAAGGGGCTACCGGGTTTATCACCATGGATGAAGGTGGCGACGCGGTAAAAACCGGGATTATACTTCAGGTAGAAGATGGAGAATTTAAATACGCCGGTTCTGTAGAACCACAATAATAACTCATACTAGAAGGGAGTTGTTGGTATGTCTCTCACCCATTTCTTTCAGCACTTTACCAACGCCATCTACCTGGGATCTCTGTATGCTCTAATCGCCATAGGTTATACTATGGTTTACGGAATCCTGCGCCTGATCAACTTCGCCCATGGTGAACTGCTGATTGTTGGGGCATTCATTGCCTATTATGGGATCCTGATTTTCCACTTGCCCTGGTGGCTTTCCTTCCTGGTGGCAATTGCACTGGGAGCTTTCGTAGGGGTGAGTTTGGACAGGATAGCTTACCGACCTCTCCGCCAGCGGGATGCTCCGCGTATTTCTCTACTGGTTTCGGCCATTGGAGCCTCCTTTTTCCTGCAAAATATTGGTCTGGTTATTATCGGAGGGCGGCATAAAGCCTTTTACCGCCCTCCTTTCTTTGCTCAGACCACACAGCTGGGTGAGGTTTCGGTAATGAATTTCCTTTTTGTGATACCACTGATAACACTCCTTATCCTGGGGGGAGTCTTTTTCCTGGTGTACCGCACCAGGACAGGAATGGCCATGCGGGCCCTGGCCAAGGATTATCCCACTGCCCGCCTGATGGGTATTAATATTAACCGGATAATTGCCTATACCTTTGCGCTGGGTTCGGCCCTGGCTGCGATAGGGGGAATAATGTATGCCATGCGCTATCCCGCCATTCATCCCCTGGCCGGAGTGCTGCCCGGTATTAAATGCTTTATTGCTGCAGTTGTCGGGGGTATTGGTAATGTTCCCGGAGCTGTCATTGGTGGCTTTCTCCTGGGCTTTTTGGAAATAATGGGCATAGCTTTCTTCCCCCACCTGGCAGGCTACAGGGATGCTATTGCCTTTATTGTCCTCCTGTTAATCCTTTCCTTTAAGCCTACCGGGCTCATGGGAGAACAAGTTGTGGAGAAGGTGTAGCCTATGACCAAAAAACAGATGCTAATTCTCTTTATCGGTGTCGTTATTGTTGCGGGTTTTTTGGTGTATGCCAATCTCACCTTTGACGCTTACATGCTGAGAGTTCTGAACTTAATCGCCATTTATATGAGCGCTGCCCTGGGCCTGTGCCTGATTAATGGTTTCACCGGACAGTTTTCCCTGGGAATAGCCGGCTTTATGGCCGTTGGAGCCTATGCCGCTTCCCTGGTAACCCTGCCCATTGCGGCCAAAGAAACAATTTTTTTCATTACCCCGTTGATCTGGCCCTTTAACAGCCTAGAACTCCCTTTTGTAGCAGGAATTATCTTTGCGGCCATCGTTACTGCCATATTCAGTTTCCTGATCGGGTTCCCGGTTCTGCGTTTGCGGGGTGATTACCTGGCCATTGCCACCCTGGGTTTTTCGGAAATCATCCGGGTGGTTTCCACCAACACCGTCTCCATTACTAACGGAGCCCTGGGACTGCGGAGCATCCCCCCCTATACCAACATCTGGTGGTCTTTTGGGTTTGCAGCTTTTGCCCTGTTCGTTATCTGGCGCTTAATCAACAGCAGTTATGGCCGGGCCTTCAAGGCTATCCGGGATAACGATGTGGCAGCTGAAGCCATGGGGATCGGGCTATTTAAGCACAAGCTCCTCGCTTTTGTGGTCGGTTCCACCCTGGCCGGAGTCTCGGGGGCTTTTCTCGCTCATCTCCTAACTGCGATTGATCCGGCCATGTTCCGGTTTTTCCTGACCTTCAACGTCCTCCTGATGATTGTCCTGGGAGGAATGAGCAGTATTACCGGAGCTGTTCTGGGAGCCAGTATTGTCACCTTCCTTTTCGAGTTTCTGCGCTACCTGGATTCGCCCATGGACCTGGGCTTCATTACCATTCCCGGCGCACCAGGCCTGCGCATGGTTATATTCTCAACCTTACTGATCGTTATGATCCTCTTCCGACGACAGGGCCTGATGGGCAGCAAGGAATTAACCTTTGAATGGATTGAAAAACAGCTGGCCCGGTTCGGGGGAAAAAAGGGCAAGCCCAGAGAGGGGGATAATCATGCCAATCCTTAAAATGGATACAGTAACCAAGCGTTTTGGAGGGCTGGTTGCCCTCAAGGATTTCAACATTGAAATTAATGAGGGTGAAATAATTGGCCTGATTGGCCCCAACGGGGCGGGCAAAACGACCGCTTTCAACGTAATCACCGGTGTTTATAAACCAGAAGAAGGCAATATTTTGTTTAATGAAAAAAATATTACCCGCATGCGCGCCCATCCCCGGACTGCAATGGGAATCTGTCGGACTTTCCAGAATATCCGGCTTTTTGACCATATGTCCGTCCTGGAAAATATTCTGGTAGCCATGCACATCCGCCTGAAAAAATCCATCTTTGCCGTGGTAGCAGGTTCTCCTGGCTACCGCACCCGGGAAAAAGAAATGACCGAAGAAGCCATGGAACTTTTAAAATATGTGGACCTGCAGCACCTGGCCCACGAACGGGCTCCCAATCTCCCTTACGGACAGCAGAGGCGCCTGGAAATTGCGCGGGCCCTGGCCACCCGCCCCCAGCTACTGCTGCTGGATGAGCCGGCGGCCGGAATGAACCACCACGAAACAGCCGACCTGATGGAGTTTTTGAATCAAATAAAGGAAGAATTTAAGTTAACCCTCTTTTTGATCGAACATCAGATGATGGTTGTAATGGGAATCTGCCAGAGAATTCTGGTGCTGGATCATGGCCAGACCATTGCTGACGGTAGTCCCCGGGATATTCAAAATGACCCCAAGGTTATAGAAGCTTATCTGGGGGTGAAGGACAGTGCTTGAGCTTAAAGATGTTCACGTATATTACGAAGGAATCCATGCCCTCAAGGGTATTTCCCTGCGGGTGGAGGAAGCCAGCATAGTTACCCTTATCGGCGCCAATGGAGCCGGTAAGTCTACCACCCTGAAAGCCATATGTAATATGATCCCCTATCAGGGCAGCATCACCCTAAAGGGACAGGACCTGAAAAAAATTAAGACCCATGAAATAGTTTACCTGGGAATGACCATGGTTCCGGAAGGCCGGCGAATATTCACCAATCTCAATGTTACGGAAAATCTTGAATTGGGCGCTTTTGCTCGCAAAGATAGGAAAAAAATTGAACGGGACCTGGAATGGGTTTTCAGTCTCTTCCCCCGCCTGAAGGAACGGGAAAAACAGCAGGGGGGAACCCTTTCGGGGGGTGAACAGCAAATGCTGGCCCTCGGGCGGGCTTTAATGTCCCGACCCAAACTGCTTATGATGGATGAACCCTCCCTGGGACTGGCGCCTTTCCTGGTTAAAGATATTTTTAAGATGATTGAGACCATTCATCAGGAAAAAGTAACCATCCTCCTGATCGAGCAAAACGCTCAAATGGCTCTCAATGTAGCCGACTATGGATATGTCCTGGAAACCGGTTTGGTGGTCATTGAAGGACCCGGAAAAGAACTAATTGACAGTCCCAAGGTAAAAGAAGCCTATCTCGGCCGGGAAGTGGAAGTCTAAATTTTCCGGACTGCCATTTGATCTGCCTTTAACCCCCGCGGGGAGGAAGTGCTCCTTGCTCCCCGCTCCGGGAAAAGGGTGCTATTGGGGAATACTTACCGGGTTCTGGCCTTCCCTCCGGACTGTCCCAGAGCCTTTTTATTATTAGAATTAACTGTTGAATATGAACCCCAGGAGGAGGAATTTTATGAACAGGTTACGCTCCGTCGATTCAGAAGCTGCAGCCCTGGTGGAAGCCGAATTAAAAAGGCAGAATACTACCCTGGAGTTAATTGCTTCGGAAAATTTTGTCTATGAGGCCATCCTGGAAGCTCAGGGTTCCATTATGACCAACAAATACGCTGAAGGCTATCCCGGGAAAAGATATCACGGGGGCTGTGAACAAATTGACCTCATGGAGGACCTGGCCCGGCAAAGAGCCTGCCAGCTCTTTAAAACCGATCATGCCAATGTTCAACCCCATTCGGGTGTCAATGCCAATCTGGCGGCCTACATGGCCCTGATCCAACCAGGAGATACTATTCTGGGGATGTTCCTGCAGCACGGGGGGCACCTGTCCCACGGCAGCAAGGTCAGCATTACCGGTTCCTTTTACCGCAGTTTTTTCTACGGGGTTAATCCCGATACCGAGCTTATTGATTATGATGATGTGCGCAGTAAAGCCCTGGAACATAAGCCCCGCCTGATAATTGCCGGAGGCAGTGCCTATTCCAGGACCATAGATTTTTCCATCTTCCGGGAAATTGCCGATGAAGCAGGAGCTTTATTTTTGGTTGACATGGCCCATATTGCCGGACTGATAGCAGCCGGGGTCCATCCCAGCCCGGTAGAATATGCCGATATTGTCACCAGCACCACCACCAAGACCATGCGCGGCGCCCGGGGAGGTTTCATCCTCTGCGGGAAGGATCGGGCCGATGCAGTGGACCGGGCTGTTTTCCCCGGAACCCAGGGCGGCCCTATTTTACAGAATGTCCTGGCCAAGGCAGTAACCTTTAAAATGGCCATGCAGCCCGCTTTTCGACAATACCAGGAACAGGTAGTAAAAAATGCAGACCTGCTGGCCCGCAGCCTCAGGGACAGAGGGCTGCGTATTGTAACCGGGGGCACAGATAACCACCTGCTTCTGGTCGATCTTCAACCTGCAAATTTAACCGGCCATCAGGGGGAAATCATCCTGGAGGAACTGGGCATAACGGTCAATAAGAATATGATCCCCTTCGATCCCAGGCCTCCTGCCGTAACCAGCGGTATCCGTATGGGAACTGCGGCCATCACCTCCCGGGGAATGAAAGAAGATGAAGTTTCTGAAATTGCCTCTATTATTGCTACAGCCCTGGGGGAAGGTGAGAACCTGGACCCGGCCCCCTACCGGCAGCGGGTTATGGAACTCTGCAGGCAGTTCCCCCTTTACCTGGACCCCCTGGAATTTGCCGCCCTTTAATTTTTCCACCGGAAACAACTCAATATTAAAGCGCTTCTGCCGCAGGAGCGCTTTTTCATTTATTTTTCTTTTGGGCCTCAGCTGCTCAGCCCTTTTCCACCAGGAAAACCTGTTCCAGGACGTTTTGGACCGCTTCTCCCGTTACCGGCCGGGGATTATTGGCTCCATTGATATTGGCCGCAGCTAATTCTTTAATTTTTTCAACATCCTCATCTCTGATCCTCGGCGGGGGGATCTCCAGTTGCTGCATATAATACTGAAAGAGTTTATCCATTTGTTCCAGTTCGGTCCATATTGCTTGCCTTCTATCCGGATCAACCCCCTGAGCATTATAGCTGTAGACAGCTGTCATCAGGGCCCCACAGATCTGCCCATGAGAATATTGAGGATAAAGGCCGGGCAGGATATTGGCAATACAGTGGATTAACCCCAGGCCGGTAAGGCGCATAGCTTCCCCGGTCAAAAGATCCGCCCAGAATAATCTACTGCGGGCCTGCAGGGCACTGTCCCGGGCTTCTTTAACTTCTTTCTGGCCCAGATATGATTCCAGGCCATGGGCAAAACAATCCACTGCGGTGAAAAGGGTTAAGGCCGGTGATTTGGAAACCGTCAGCACCGGATCAACAACTGCTAGATCGGGGCTGCGGCAGGGTATGCTGATTCTGCTGTTCTCCTGATCTAAAAGCACCGACCACTCATTAATATAACTGCCGGTGCCGGCGGTGGTAGGGATGGCTACCATTATTTCTCCTCCGGCCTCCCAGGCAATTCTTTTGGCCCCATCAATAACCGAACCGCCCCCCAGGGCAATAAACAGAAGGCAATCTCCTTCCCGGGCCTGGTCCAGACCTTCCTCACATTCGGCCAGGGTCGGATTGGGACTGAGGCCACTGAATAATTCCTGATGTCGAATATACCTTTATAATCACTACCAGGGGAAGTAACCATGAACTATGGAAACATGGGAGCCAATTATCCGTTTGCCCCTTCATTTGATCCGCGGCCCATGAAGGTATTTAAATATAAAGAGGACAAATTACTTGGCTCTTTATATCTTCTAAAGCCTTTATTAGAACGGATGAATATAAAACCTTCATTTCGGACCCTAATTAGTTTCCGGAAATAATTAGCTGATAAAGAAGGAAAAAAATTCAAAAGAAAAGACCAAAAAAACACAATAATGATAGTAAATGGAAATATTTTACTTGT
>PWGV01000201.1 GCA_003554585.1 Halobacteroidaceae bacterium
AAAGAATTGAGGAAATAACCTCCCGGGAAAATGAAATTAGAGTTGACCTTAAAGAACCAGTTCCCATTCACATCGTTTATTATACTGCGGCGGTGAACAGTTCCGGAGAACTGGAATTTTTTGAAGACCTTTATTACCTGATGTACCCTTTAAAGATGGCTTTACAAAGACTGGAAAATGACAATTAAAACAGAAAGCGGTGGTAGAATAACATGCAGTCAACAAAATATAAAACTAGGCAGGGAAGCTCCGTCCCAATAATCATTTCTTTTATGATTGTTCTTGTATTACAGGTAATGATCTGGCCCCCGTTAGCACCTGAAGGGGGTGCTGTACTGGCCAGCACCTTAATTAAGCCCGGGGATCAGGGAGACGCAGTAGAAGAAATTCAGAACCGCCTGGCTGCACTGGGCTTTTTTCCCGGCCCGATAACCGGAATATTTGGAGATCAAACCCGTTTCGCCGTAGAAAAGGCCCAGGATGCGGCCGGTTTAAGTCCCGATGGAATAATCGGGACCGAAACCTTAAAGGCCCTGGATATTTTTGAAGGGCAGATTGATGAATATCCGGAGTTAAAAATTTATTCCCATAGCCCGGAAGTTTTTTATTTACAGCACCTGTTAAAAGACCTGGGCTATTTTCGCGTTCAACCCACAGGACTTTTCAGATCTTTAACCCGGGAGGCCGTCCGTCAATTCCAGGCTGATAGGGATTTAGAAGTTGACGGAATGGTGGGAGAGAGCACCTGGAGGGCGCTGGAGGAGCAGTCGAGAATTAAAGAGGAAATAAGCGAGGAAAGAAAACCGCAGGAAGAAGAACAGGTTGACTTAAGGAAAGAAGAAGAAATCTCCGAACCCGAAGAAATTATCAGGGAGGAAAAACCGGAGAAAAAGCCCGCTAACCCTCCCCGGCGGCCTGTTTTAAGGACGGGGGATACTGGCGAAGAAGTTCGGGAATTACAGATTTTGCTGCAGCGCAGGGGTTTTTATCACTCATCCATAGATGGACATTTTGGTTATCAGACCTATCTTGCGGTGAAACAATTGCAAAACCTGGCCGGTCTCCAGGTTGATGGGGTTGCTGGTTCCCAGACCTGGGTCGAATTATTGACTGATGCTGATAACGGGGGTGAAATGTCCTACACCATCAAACCCGGGGACAGTCTCTGGGCCCTGGCCTCCCGCTTTGATACCACGGTTAACCGGATTAAAACGGTTAATGGTTTATCTGGAGATGGAATTATTGCCGGGCAGAGAATTAAAATCCCCGGCGCTGGTGGTTTAGAAGCAGAAGTAAGGAGTACTCACTGGCATCAGGTCAATCCCATGATGCCTCCGAACTCCGTTTTTATAATTACCGATGTAGAAACGGGTTTGAGCTTCAAAGTCCACCGACTTTACGGCAACCGGCATTCCGATGTAGAACCCCTTTCCAGCCGGGACACCGCCATCAAACATCAGATATATGGCGGGGAATGGAGCTGGGAGCGGCGGGCAGTTGTGGTTCATCTAAATGGGATGTTAATTGCCGGCTCCATCAATGGAATGCCCCATGGAGGTCAGGAAATTTACAACAATAATTATCCGGGTCATTTTTGTCTCCATTTTTATGGCAGCACTCTGCATAATAACGGGACTCAGGATTCTGACCATCAATATATGGTGCGTAAAGCAGTAGAAACAGGCTGGCCTCTTTTTCCCCAGAAATAACCCTGGGGTCAGGTTAAATATTAAAAGGAAAAAGAAGGAATAATAATCCGAGCAGATTCCTATTCCCTGTTCATTTAATACCGGGAAAAGTGGTTCTAAAGCTCCTGCCCCCAATTTTTTTCCCACCCGGGGCAGTTTGCCAACATAGGTACAGTCCTAAGTCACGCTGAGAAGATTATTGATTTTTTCATGTATGGGTACAAAGAAACTGAGTTTGAAAAAAGACCGGCCACAACCCTTGATAGTATAGAAAGATACCTGATTGACTTCGGCTAAGTTTTATTGTTAATTGAACAGGGGGTGCCGTTAACGGCTATCAGAAAGGTTACCGGTTTTTCCAGGAAACTCCTGGATAAGTAGAACCGTTTTCCAAGAGCAAGGATTTTGCCTTCGCCATGGCCGGGCAGTTTGGCTGGCATATGGTACAAAAAGACGATCCCAGGTTCTTTGTTCCCCA
Source organism: Halobacteroidaceae bacterium (assembly GCA_003554585.1). Classification (GTDB taxonomy): domain Bacteria; phylum Bacillota; class Halanaerobiia; order B1SED10-174; family B1SED10-174; genus T1SED10-26. The sequence goes on from PWGV01000201.1 coordinate 2,167, forward strand.
GATCCTTACTATCCTAACTCCTGATGAGCAGAAGCTCTCAATCGATCATCGGGGAGAATTTAAAAACCTTGAAATTGACCAAATTGAACCCATTACCACTTAGGCCTGAAAACAGGGAGGGGCGTTGCCTGCCTGTTAGAGAAATAGCTTCCAGATGTTTCTCCTAACCTTATTAGCGAGTTACTAAAGGCTTATCAGGAAAAATCTGGTATTACCATACTCCCTGCTGGCACTGTTGTCCTGGATATGGGGTCCACCTTGACCCCTAAAAAAGTCGTTGTGGAAATTTCTCTGGCAGGCATTACAACCCAGGAAATTTCTCAGCGTCTTTTTATTTTTGTAGATCGATATCTCAGAACCCTGGACAAAATATTGATCATGCCATATTACAAAATGCCTTTTTGGGCTATCCACATGATTCTTGGTCCCAGCCCTAAACTTATAGTGGAACACATGAAGCTTGCGGAGGAACATTTCCCCACAGAGAAAGCTCGGAAAGAGTACCTGAATGCAAGGGCATTGAACTGAAAAAGTTGGTTGGGGATATTACAATTTATTTTATAACCTGACTATCAAATTACTTCAGGAACCCCTTGCAACCAAAATTTTGTTCTGATATAAAATTACCAACAAAAACATAAGTTTGGGGGGCGATAAATTTGGCTCAATAACCAGAGCCCAACTGGCTGGAATTTCAGCAGAGATTTTCTAAAGAAGAAGCATTCCGACAGCATTTTTATGAAATTCGCTGGCCCGATGGATTTCAGTGTTCCAGGTGTGATCATACCAGGTCATATGCATTGGCAAAACGTAAATTGTACCCGTGCGCTAAGGTAGTTACCAGATATCTGTAACTGCAGGCGCAATTATGCATAAGATCCGTACCCCTTTAAAGGTGGGGGGATCGAGTCCCCCTCCCTCCGCCATGAAAAGAAAAGGGTTCCGGGAGTTCCGGAACCCTTTTTTGTTTTTCAAGAATTTCTCTCCAATTTTTCAGGCAGTTTTTTGCCCTCCAGCCAGTAAGTCGCGAATTTCCGTAAGAAGGGTTTCTTCTTTTGTGGGAATTGGGGCTGGAGGAGGAGCTTCTTCTTTTTTCTTCTGCAGTTTGGTCATAAATCTGATCATGAGGAAAATAGCCAGAGCTATTATAAGAAAGTCAAAAACAGCCTGGATGAAGCTCCCGTAATATACCGCAATTTCAGCAAGGTTACCCTGGGCTTCAGAAATAACGATTTTTAAGTCGGTAAAATTAAGGCCAATAAACATTCCCAAAACCGGCATCAGCATATCATTGACAAATGATGCGACAATCCGGCCAAAAGCTGCCCCAATAATAACTGCAACCGCCAGGTCAACCACATTACCCCTCATAATAAATTTTTTGAAATCCTGGAGCATGGCCTTCACCTCTTTTCCTTTTTTTCAACGATTATTTATTGGAAATAGGTTCGCATTGTCCGGATTAAAGCAAACTATAGCTATATAGCTGTTTGTGGGTTGTTTGGCTTCTATTATTTATCTTGTTACAAATTATGGTTCATCCAATTCAATTATACTCCAAAATATATAAAAAACTACTGCTTTCCAAAATTATTTTCTGCTCATTGATTCTTGAAACCCCAGACACGAATAAAACAGAGAAACCTTGCCTTGCAGGAGCTAAAGAAAAGCGAGATTTTTTTATATTGACAAAATGAACAGCGTTCATTAAAATATTAGTTATACACTGAGGAGCGTGATCCCGTGAGGAGAAGCCAACCCAAACTAAAAGAAAGAATCCTGGAAATTGCGTCTCCCCTGTTCCTGCAGGAGGGTTTTGACCAGGTTGATATGAGAACAATTGCCCGCAAAGCAGATATAGCAGTGGGAACCCTCTACAATTATTTCCCCAACAAGCGGGTTCTCTTTTTCGAAGTTTTCGAATCCGGCTGGGAAGAAGTTTTTAGCAAAATCAATCGCCTTTGTTCCCAGAAAAAAAATACCCAGGAAAAAATTAAAGTTTTCCTGGAAGAATTTCACCAGGCAGTAATTGAGCGCCGGGGACTGGGACTGGAATTACTCAAGTTAAGCCTGGAAGCCCCCGAAGAAAAAAGCCGGATCAAGCGGGTAGAAAAAAGATTAAAGGAACAGCTAAGCCAAATGTTAAATAAAACTTCCCTAGAAGAAAGATTCTGTTATCCCCTGGCCAGGTGCCTGCTTTCCTCAACCTGGAGCGTTTCCAAGGAAAACCAGGAACAGGCAGAACTCCACTTCGAATTTATTGACTGGCTTTTGCAAAATTTTATCGCAAACAAAGGAGCAAAAAATGATGAACAAACAGGATAGAAGGGCCATTATACTGGGAGAAGAAGATGTCCGAAAAGGTTTAATCTAACTGGCCATTCCTTCAATAGTAGGAATGGTAGTTAACGGCGTTTACAACATTGTTGATACCATTTTCGTGGGTCGTTTGGGAACAAGTGCAATCGGAGCTTTATCTGTAGCCTTTCCTTTTTTAATGCTTATTTCCGCCTTTGGAATAGCAATCGGAGTTGGTTCAGCCTCCTATATTTCCCGCTCCCTCGGCGCAGGGAAAAAAGAGGAAGCCGAAAGCACTGCTGCAACGGGAATAGCAATGATCCTTGGGTTGGGAATAATTTTAATTACCCTGGGGCAAATCTGGCTGGAACCGGTAATGCGTTTATTTGGAGCAACTGACACAATTCTTCCTCACGCAATGACCTATGCCCGAACTCTCCTATTCGGGGCTCCAATAATCATGTTAAAGATGACCTAAACAACATCCTGCGGGCAGAGGGCAGTGCCCATGCCAGTATGATTGCTCTAATTTCCGGGGCAGTTTTAAATATGATCCTGGATCCAATTTTTATTTTCGGCCTGAACATGGGAATCCAGGGAGCAGCCGTTGCTACTGTTTTAGCCCAGACTTTTGCTGTCTGTTTCCAGCTCTGGTATTATATTTCCGGCCGAAGTTACTTAAAACTATCCCTTTCCCGTTTTCAACCTTCCAAAACCATAGTTATGCAGATTGTTAAAATCGGTATCCCTTCAATTTTAACCCTGGCCTTAAACAGTATGGCCATGGCCATGATTAACAATGCTGCCGCCCCCTACGGAGATTATGCAGTCGCTTCCATGGGAATTGTGAAAAGGGTTATGTCTCTGGGCATGTTCGCAATATTCGGCTACGGGCAGGGTTTTCAACCCCTGGCCGGCTTTAATTACGGGGCAAAAAATTTCGGCCGTTTAAATGAAGCCATCCGCTTTTCGGTCCGGATCACAACAGCTTTTACCTTCTGTGCGGCCACTTTATTTATAGTCTTTTCCGAAACAGTAATCTCCTGGTTCAGTACCGACCCTCTGGTATTGCAGACCGGAGCCCGGGCCTTAAGAGCTTTAAGCGTTCCCTTTCCCCTGTTTGGCTTCCAGATCATTTACTTCTCCCTCTTCCAGGCCCTGGGCAAAGCCATTCCCGCCGGAATCCTTTCCGTTTCCCGCCAGGGACTACTTTTAATTCCCGCGATTATTATTTTACCTCGTTTTCTGGGCCTGGACGGAGTAATTTTCGCCCAGCCCACTGCTGATGGCCTAACAATAATAATGACGGTTATTCTCGCCGTAATGATTAATAAAAAGCTGGACCGGGAAGCCCTGGACCACCTTGCTCTTACAAGCCCGCAGGAAGCCCCAGTAAAAGCAGCCCAGGAATTAACCTAAAGCCTGAAAAGTTATAAGTCTTTTCCATGAGAAAAGCCAGGAAGATGTTTTTATCTCCCTGGCCTTTTTTTATTCAAAAAACACAGGTTAAGCTTCTTTTGGACCATAACCCCCTCCGCCAGGGGTTTCTATTCGCAGGACATCGCCTTTTTTCATTTCCCTGGCAAACTTCCCGGGAAGCTTTTCCCTGGAACCATTCCGAACGAGTAAATTTTCTCCGGTCTTTCCCGGGTTTCCTCCTTCCAGTCCGTAAGGTCCGCTCCTGCGGCGTTCGGATAAAATTGATACCTGGGCGTCGCATAATAGTTCCAGTTCCCGGACCAGCCCTTCTCCACCTTTTTTTGTTCCATCTCCCCCGCTTCCCCTGCGGAAAGCATATTCCCTGACAAGAAGGGGATAGCTGGATTCCAGTGCTTCAATTGGTGTGTTAAGGGTATTGGTCATGTGAGAATGGATGCCTTTCTCTCCATTTTTTTCCCGGGATGCGCCCATTCCTCCTCCCAGGGTTTCGTAATAGGTGAAGGGTTGGTTGTTGCGGGGATCAATCCCCCCAACAGAAAGGTTATTCATCGTGCCCTGCGAAGCGGCGGGGATTTTTTCCGGTATCGCCCGGGCCAGGGCCCCAAGGACCACATCAACAATTCGCTGCGAAGTTTCAACGTTGCCCCCTGCCACCGCAGAAGGGTGTTCGGCATCAAGGATGCTTCCCCGGCGGGTTTTTACGTGGAGGGGCCTTAAAAGGCCGTCATTTGTAGGAGTATCGGGAGGTAATAGGCACCGAAAACAGTATAGGACTGCGGAAAGGGTAATGGCCCGCACGGCATTGATGCTCCCCTTGACCTGGGCTGCAGAATCAGAAAAATCAAGTAAAGCTTCTTCTCCATCTATGGTCAGCTTCAAATCAATTTTAATATCTTCTGTCCCCAGGCCGTCATCATCAAGGAAGTCCTGGAAAGAATAATTTCCAGAGGGAATCCGGGAAATCGTCCTGCGTAACAATTTTTCCGAGTAATCCCGGAGAGCCTGGCTGTAGGTCTGGACTTCTTTCAGGGACTGTTCAGTAATCAGTTCTTTCAGGCGCCTGATGCCCGTAAGGTTGGCCATAAATTGAGCTTCAAAATCCCCCTCTCGCTCCGAGGGAGTCCTTACGTTTTTCAGAATTACCTCCATCAGGTCCTTTTTTATTTGTCCTTTTTCCCAGATCTTAACTGGAGGCAGGATCAATCCTTCCTGGAAAATGGTCTCGGATAGGGACATGGAACCAGGGGCGCTGCCCCCTACATCCGCATGGTGGGCCCGGTTGGCTACAAAAAAGACCGGTTCTTTCTCTTCCTTCGAAAAAACCGGAGCAACCACCGTCATATCCGGAAGGTGGGTTCCTCCCGCAAAGGGATCATTCAAAAGCACCATATCTCCCGGGGAAAAAGAGGTCGACGCAATAGCAGAATCTACGGAAAGAGGCATTGAACCCAGGTGGACGGGAATATGTGCGGCCTGGGCCACAAGCCCTCCATCTCCCGCAAAAATACCGCAGGAAAAGTCCCGCCTTTCCTTAATGTTGGGAGAAAAAGCTGTTCTTTTCAGGGCAACCCCCATTTCTTCAGCAATAGAACGAAACCGATTATGAAATATTTCCAGGCGAACGGGGTTTATAGCTTTACTCATCAGCCTACCTCCAGGATCAGATTATTCCAGGGATCAACCCGGGCTTCCACTCCCGGGGGGACCACTGTTGTCGATGAATATTCCAGAATCAGGGCCGGACCAGGAATTCGGTTGCCATAAAACAGGGCTTCCCGACGATATAAAATCGTGTCTTCCCGGATCCCATCAAAAACCACGGGCCGGGAACCATAAATAGCCCGGTCCGGAATATCCTCGACCGGGTTATCCCGGCGGGGCCAGGTTGGTTTTTCCGGCCTCCCCCAGCCCAAAACTCGCAGGTTGACTACCTCCACAGGACGGCCCTGGCGATGATACCCGTAACGCTGCCGGTGGCGGGAATGAAAATCTTCCACAAATCTACATGAATAGGGGATCCCCAGTTCGAAGGACTGGCCCCGGTAGCGCATATCCAGGGAGCGTTCCAGCACGATTTCCTTCCGGGAAAACCCTTCGGCGGACATATTCTCGAGAATTTCTTCTTCCAGGGGAGCAAAAAGTTCCTCCGGACTGGTTTTTAACTCCTCGGCCCCCATAAGCACTGTGCGGGAAGTATCTCTGCTCACGTCTGCCAGGAGCATGCCAATAGCGGAAAAAATACCCGGGTAAGGAGGAATAACCACCCGGGGGATATTCAGGCTTCGGGCTAAAAAAGCAGCGTGCATTCCCCCCGCGCCACCGAAGGCAAAAAGGGAGAATTCACTGGGATCGTGGCCTCTTTCTACTGAAATCACCCGCAGCGCCCTTTCCATATTAGCATTGGCGACATTGCATATCCCCTCTGCCAGTTCTTCCTCCTTCAGGCCGGCCTTGCGGGAAAGGTTCTCCAGGTAGGGCGGGACTCGCTCTGGAGTCAATTCCATGCGCCCTCCCAGGAATAGCTCGGGAATCAGCCGCCCCAGGAACAGGTTGGCATCAGTCACTGCAGGGATTTCGCCCTTGCCGTAACAGATGGGACCGGGATCAGCTCCTGCACTTTCGGGGCCAACCCGCAGCGCTCCTCCTTCATCCAGGTAGGCCAGGGAGCCACCTCCTGCTCCCACAGTGTGAATGTCAATAATCGGCACCTGCAGTGGCTGTCCGCCCATGGTAGTTTCTGTAGTCAGAGGAAGTCCGCCGTCCACCAGGGCTACATCGGTAGAGGTCCCCCCCATATCCAGGGTCATTAACCGCTTGTGCCCGGTAATTTTGCCCAGTTCATAGGCCCCGACTACTCCTCCCGCCGGTCCGGACAGGACAGTCCTAACTGGTTCTTTGCGGGCTATGCGGGAACGAATTCGCCCTCCGTTAGACTGCATAACCGCAAGGTTATCCCCACCAAGTTTTTGTTCCAGGTGGCCCAGGTAGCCATCCATCCGGGGCATCAGGTAGGCGTTAACTGCAGTGGTAGAAATCCGCTCATATTCCCTAAATTCGTTAAGGATTTCCTGGGAAGGTGAAACGGCCAGTCCTTCCTCGCGCAATATTTTGGCTGCTTTCTTTTCCGGGGCGGGATCGAGATATGAGTATAGAAAAACAACCGCAACAGATTCTACCCCTCTGTTCCGCATGGCCCGGGCCATCTCTCGTACTTCCTCTTCGTCGAGAGATTCCATTTCTCGACCATCAGCAAGCAAACGGCCCCGAACTCCGAAGCGCAAATCCCGTGGGATAATGGAATGCTCCCTCCTGTAGAAAAGTTTATAAAGTTCCGTTCGGGCCTGGCGCCCAATTTCCAGAACATCGGTAAAACCCCGGTTGGTCAGAAGAGCAGTGATAGATCCCTTCCTTTCCAGTAATGAATTGGTAGCAACAGTTGAACCGTGGACAATTTTTTGTGGTCTACCCGGGGCAATTTCTTCCAGGCCTTCAAGGACAGCATCCGCAGGATTTTCAGGGGTCGAAGGAGTTTTGTAAATCTTCCATTCCCCGTCATCGCGAAAAATGAAATCGGTAAAAGTTCCGCCGGTATCGACTCCAATCAGGTTCATTTCCCTGCTCCTTTCTTCACACCATTAGTTATTTCTCACCTCCTAATCTAAAATCCTTCTCCC
>PWGV01000003.1 GCA_003554585.1 Halobacteroidaceae bacterium
GCCATCGCCCGAATGAACCTCTTTCTCCACGGCGCGGAAGATTTCCACATCGAACGCGGCGACACGCTGCGCTTGCCCTCCTTTTATTCGGGCGACAGCCTTGCCACCTTTGACTGCGTCATTGCCAATCCGCCGTTTTCCTTGGAGAAATGGGGCGACGACGTCTGGATCAACGACCCATACGGCCGCAACTTCGCTGGGCTTCCACCGACAAAATCCGGCGACTTCGCCTGGGTCCAGCACATGGTCAAATCCATGGCACGTAAGACCGGCCGCATGGCAGTGGTGCTTCCCCATGGGGTGCTTTTCCGAATGTCCAAGGAAGGCGTGATCCGGCGCAAGCTGCTGGAGATGGACATCCTCGAAGCAGTGATCGGCCTTGGGCAGAACATTTTTTATGGTACTGGGCTTGCGCCTTGCGTAATGGTCTTCCGGGACAGCAAGCCCAAGGCCCACCGACAGAAGGTGCTGTTCATCGATGCTTCGAAGGAATTCAAGACCGGCCGTGCCCAGAACGAACTCCTGCTGGAACACGTGGACAACATCCATCGCTGGTACGAGGGCTATCAGGATGTGGAAGGGGTCTGCCGAGTGATCACGCTCGACGAGATCCGCGAGAACGATTTCAACCTGAACATCCCCCGCTATGTGGAGCCGGTGATAGAAGAGGAATCCCTGACCATCCATCAGGCCATCATCAATCTCAAGGAATCGTTGCAGGCGGCGTATACGGCCGAGGATCGACTGAAAGCTTTACTGAAAAAAGAAGGGTTGATGGCATGAGTAACAGATCATCCAGAATCGAACGTGTACAGAAACCTCGAAAATGTCCCGAATGCGGGCAAGTCCCTCTGGCCAGCGTCCTTTATGGCATGCCCGCTTTCGATGAGGAGTTAGAACGAAAAATGAAGGAAGGAAAGATAACGCTTGGCGGCTGTTGTATTAGCCTTGACGATCCAGCGTGGGAATGCACCCATTGCGGGCTTAAAATTTTTCGAAGGCAGGTGCAATGATTTCCCAATCAGAGCTTGAATCCTACCTCTGGGGCGCGGCCACCTTGTTGCGCGGCTACATAGACGCCGGGGATTATAAGCAGTTCATCTTCCCGCTGCTCTTCTACAAGCGCCTGTGTGATGTCTATGACGAGGAACTGGCCGATGCGCTGGAGGAATCCGGCGGCGATCAGGAATACGCCGCACTCCCCGAGCAGCACCGCTTCCAGATCCCGGAAGACGCCCACTGGAAAGCCACCCGCACCAAGGTCAAGAACGTGGGCAAGGCCATCCAGGACGCCCTGCGGGCCATTGAGAAGGCCAATCCAGACACCCTTTACGGCGTCTTTGGCGATGCCCAGTGGACCAACAAAGATCGCCTGCCGGACCATATGCTGCGCGAGCTGATCGAGCATTTCAGCGCCCACACGCTTTCGCTCTCCAACTGCCCGGAGGATGAGCTGGGCGTGGGCTACGAGTTTCTGATCAAGAAGTTTGCCGACGATTCCGGCCACACCGCTGCAGAGTTCTACACCAACCGCACTGTGGTCCATCTGATGACCGAGATGCTCGAACCCAAGCCAGGTGAGTCGATCTATGACCCCACCTGCGGTTCGGCGGGCATGCTGCTCTCCGCTGTTGCCCATCTGAAGCGGCAGAACAAGGAGTGGCGAAACCTGAGGCTGTTCGGACAGGAGCGCAACCTTCTCACGTCTGCAATCGGGAAAATGAATCTGTTTCTACATGGCATTGAGGACTTCAATATCGTTCGTGATGACACATTGGCGCACCCTGCCTTTGTCGAAGGCGACCGGCTCATGCAGTTCGACGTGGTTTTGGCCAATCCTCCGTATTCCATAAAGCAGTGGGACCGCGATGCCTGGTCCGCCGATCCTTGGGGCCGGAACATCTACGGCACCCCACCCCAGGGCCGCGCTGACTATGCCTTCTGGCAGCACATCATCAAGAGTATGAAAGCCAAAAGCGGCCGCTGCGCCATCCTGTTTCCACATGGCGTCCTTTTCCGCAATGAAGAATCTGCGATGCGTGAAAAGCTGGTGGTCCACGACGTGGTGGAGTGTGTGCTGGGTCTCGGTCCCAACCTTTTCTACAACTCACCCATGGAAGCCTGTATAGTCATCTGCCGGATGAATAAGCCCAAGGAGCGTAGGAACAAGGTGCTCTTCATCAACGCTGTGAACGAAGTGACCCGCGAGCGGGCGCAAAGCTTTCTTACCGATGATCACCTCCTGCGCATTTTTGATACCTACCAGGCTTTTGCCAATGTGGAAAGCTTTTCCCGGGTGGTTAGCAATGACGAGATCCGGGAGAAAACTAGCAACCTCAGCATCCCGCTCTACGTGCGGGCGGACAACGGAAACGGCAATAACAATGGAGCGACCGAAACGATCAGCCTCAAGCAGGCTATTGCGAACTGGCAGGAAAGCTCTGTTGCATTGCGAAGGTCAATGGACGAATTATTTTCAACCATAGAGAAAGCGGAAAATGATTAAGCGCATAAATGTACTAAAAGGAGTTGGTCGTTTTTCCGCACTGAAACCCACGCGAGGCACTGAAGGCGATTTTTCCAGTTTGAACGTCATCTACGCAAGCAACGCATGTGGGAAAAGTACCCTGTGCGATGTGTTCCGTTCTCTTGATACCGGCAACCCTGCTTATGTAATTGGCCGGAAGAGACTTGGATCGGACGCCCAGCCAGAGATTGTCATTTCGTTGGAAGGGGGGCAAGCAACCTGTTTCCAAAACGCTCAGTGGCAGCAGCGTGATGATTGTCCGCCGATCCATATCTATGATGACCGTTTTGTAGCAGAAAATGTTTTCATCGGGCATTACATCAGCGTTGATCAGCGCCGCAACTTGTATGGACTGGTGATCGGTGATCAGGCCATCGCATTGAAACAGGCAGTCGATACGGCAAAACAACAACTGAACAACGCCACCACTGCATTTAATGCTGCGCAGTCAGACATGACCAGGCTTATTCCCACTGGTTACACCATAGACTCGTTCAGAAATCTTACTTCTGTAGATGATGTGGATACCAAAATCGCTGAAGCAACCAGCGAATACAGAACAGCCGAACAAACAAAAACAAAAGCAGATGCCATTCGGGCTCGCAGGCCACTGGCTGCATTACCGATAGCTGAAGTTCCAGAGACATTGAGTAAGGTATTGAGCTCGACACTTGATACAGCGTCTTTGGCTGCGGAGGCAAAAATCAGGGATCACCTCGCCGCCACATCTCAAGGGCTTCCAATAAGCTGGATTAAACAAGGTTTCGATGCTCAGATCAGTACCGCTTGCCCACACTGTGGGCAGGACATGCAAGGCCTGGATATTCTGGATGCATATCGCTCGTTCTTCTCCGGCGAACTGCAAGCTCAGGAACAGCTTCGGGAATCAGCCAAGTCTGCTGTCCAGGGCTTATTTGGTGAAGCTGTGCAAAGTCAGATTAGGCAAACCCTCACTTCTCACAAGACCGAACAGGACTGGTGGAAGGACGCTGCTGGTTTTGAATTTGCGTTACCGGAAATTGACGATATTGAATCCATAATCGCTTTGCTGCAAGCCGCTCATCAGGCGATAGATTCTGCATTGGCACGAAAGCAGGCAAAGCCGGGAAGCGAAGCCCCCCTGACCGCTGAAGAGTCCGCCGCAGTAACCTCCTGGAATGATAAGGTTGCCACACTGAAAGCTTACAATGAAGCTTTGAGTACTATAAACGCTGGACTACAAAATCGCCAAGCTGATGCTGGAGTGATTGATCTGTCACCGTTACAGCAAAAACTGACTGGATTGAATGCTGCCAAGAAACGGCATGAGCAGGTGACCGTAGATGCTTACGCAGCATACGATGTGGCTACCAGTCAGAAAACGACAGCTCAACAGGAGAAGCAACGAGCCAACGAAGCGCTTCGTGAGCAATCCAATCAACTTTTCGAGCGTTATGGCACACGAATCAATCAACTCTTGACGCTTTTCTGTGCAGATTTTCGAATTGTTAGTGATGGTGTGACTTTCAGAGGTGGTCCATCCGGTCAACTCGCGATCGAGCTAAAAGGAGAACGGGTTTCTGCCACACCAGAATCTGCGTCTGACCCATCTCAAGTTTCCCTATCAAATACGCTCAGTGGCGGCGACCGCAGCGCATTGGCTCTCGCATTTTTTCTGGCAAAGGTGGAAATGACATCCGATGCTGGTAGATCAATAGTGGTTTTTGACGACCCCTATCATAATCAGGATCGCAGTCGCCGCCAGTGTACTATCGAAAGAATACATTACCTTGCCGGAATTGCTAATCAGTGCTTTGTATTTTCGCATGATCTCGAATTTGCACGAGCGGTTGAGAGGCGCCCCGGGACGCAAGCTAAGACCTTCGTCCTCAATCCACTCATCGACCCGGCAATCCTCGAAGCACAGCCGTTTCCGCCTCTTCCCAGTCAGGCCTATTTGAATAACTATCATCTCCTGCACAATTATTCTGAGAATCCCGCCGATCATCTTCAGCACCTCAAAGAGGTAGCAGACACACTTCGTATCATCTTGGAGGAGTACCTGCGCCTCAAATTTCCTAAAGCATGGGCAGAAAACGATTGCCTGGGAGGCATGATTCGAAAAATTCGCGAAGCACAAACCGGAACGCCACTATCACATTGCCAACCCCTGGTTGAGGAGCTTACGCATATCAATACGTACAGCCAGCGTTTTCATCACGGCGGAACTGGCGAGGTTGCGGACATACCAGAAGCCAGAGAGCTTAAGACTTATGTAGATAGAACTCTGAAAGTGGTTCACGCGGGAGGGAATATATGAGTTCCCTGAAACCCGGCTGGAAGATGGTGAAGTTCGGCGAGGTGGTGAAGAACTCCAACCTCGTGGAGCACGATCCCGAGACCAATGGCGTTGAAAGAATCGTTGGGCTTGAACACATCGACCCCGAGAATCTGCACATTCGGCGCTGGAACTCTGTTGCGGATGGAACCTCATTTACACGCAAATTCGTACCGGGGCAAACGCTCTTTGGCAAGCGCCGGGCCTATCAACGCAAGGTCGCCTATGGTGAGTTTGAAGGCATTTGCTCCGGGGACATCCTGACGTTCGAACCGAAGAACAGAAAGATTCTACTGCCGGAGCTTCTGCCGTTTATCTGCCAGAGCGATGCCTTCTTCGATTATGCGCTTGACACATCGGCCGGTTCGCTGTCGCCGAGGACCAGTTGGACGGCGTTAAAGGAGTTTGAATTCCCGTTGCCGCCCATTGATAAACAGAAGCGTATTGCCAAGATCCTGTGGGCAGCGGATGAAAGCGCCGAAGCGGAACGTCTTGTAAATACCAATCTTGAAAAATTGCTTCAGGTCAAGATCAATCATTTTGCTCATCAAGAGGCCGAACGCGGCAATGAGCATTTTTTGGCAGACTGCATAGAACCTAATAGACCGATTACCTATGGAATTCTTAAGCCAGGACTCAATTTCGAGGGAGGAATTCCAGTAGTCAAGGTCCGGGACTATCCAAATGGAGTCATTGTTCTTGATGACTTGTTACATACGACACCGGAAATCGAAAGGGAATACAAACGGTCACGGCTTGTTCCTGGAGACATTTTGATTTCGATCCGGGGCACTATTGGTCGTGTTGCCGAAGTCCCCCCAGAGTTAGGCGGAGCAAATATCACCCAAGACACTGCAAGGCTATCAATCAAGAGTGATTTACACCACCGCTATGTACGAACGATTCTCGAGTCTAACTATGTGCAACGGCAGATAACCGCCAAGATAACCGGGCTGGCGGTACAGGGGATAAACATTGGCGAATTACGGAAAATAAGAATTCCAATCCCGGACCTGAAGAGTCAGGAACAGTTTGCGTCTGAATGTATTGCTATCCGCAGCGCGCAAGCTTGCTGTGCTCGAAGCATCGCATCATTGAAAACTCTTATAGAAGGCTTTTTCGAGGCCAGTGTAAATGGAGAGGGAGCCCATGTTTAGCGAAGAAAATACTGTCGAACAGATGGTTCTCGATACGCTTTGCGGCGAAGCGCCTTCGAACATGGTTGCTGAAGAGCTTTCGAGCTACGGTGGCGAGATTAAAGGCTGGCGTTTCGTGTCCGCCGAGGATCTGCCCCGCCAGCATTCCGACATGCTGGTGGAGTCGATGGTGCGCGACGCCCTCATCCGCCTTAACCCGGGAATCAATGCCCAGCCCGACCGTGCCGATGAGGTGCTCTACCGCCTTCGGACCATCCCGATGTCGGTGCAGAGCGAAGGCCTGGTGCGGGCCAATGAGTTGTTTTCCGGGTGGTTGCGAGCTGAGAAGACCATGCCTTTCGGCGAGCGGGGGGAGCACACACCGGTGCGACTGATCGACTTCGACAACCTTTCCAACAATGATTACGTGGTAACCAGCCAATGGGTCTACCCGGTTCAGGAAGGCGGTCGGCGCATTGATATCGTATTGCTGGTTAACGGCATACCGGTTGTGATCGGGGAGGCCAAGACACCGGTCCGGCTGGCTGTAACTTGGGTGGACGGGGCAAGCGACATCCACAATGGCTACGAAAAGAGCGTACCACAGATGTTCGTGCCCAACGTCCTTTCCTTTGCCACCGAGGGCAGGTGCTATCGCTATGGTACGGTGCGCATGCCGATTGATATATGGGGGCCGTGGCACGATGGCGGGAACAAGTCCGAGGGGTCGTTAACGGACGTTCAGCGTTCCATCCGATCCATGCTCCGCCCTCATGTGGTATTGGATATTCTGCAGAACTTTACCTTGTTCGCGACAGATAAGAAGCACCGGCGAATCAAGGTAATCTGCCGCTATCAGCAGTACGAAGCTGCCAATTTGATGGTGGCCCGCGTGGTCATGGGCCAAACCAGAAAAGGCCTGATCTGGCATTTTCAGGGCTCGGGCAAGTCTCTGCTGATGGTATTTGCGGCACAAAAAATGCGGATGCACCCCGAGCTCGGTAACCCGACGCTGATGATCGTGGTGGATCGCATCGATCTGGATACCCAGATTACCGCCACCTTCAACGCCGCAGATATCCCGAACATGATCGGGGCAGCCACCCGGCAGGATCTGGAAAAACTACTGGCAGCCGATACCCGCAAGATTATCATCACGACCATACACAAATTCGGTGAAGCAAACGGATGCCTGAATGAACGCCCGAACATCATCGTGATGGTGGACGAGGCGCACCGCACACAGGAAGGCGATCTGGGACGCAAGATGCGCAATGCTCTGCCCAATGCCTTTCTCTTTGGGCTTACCGGCACGCCGATTAACAAGAGAGACCGCAACACCTTCTGGGCCTTCGGCGCGGAAGAGGATGAGCAAGGCTATATGAGCCGCTATTCGTTCCAGGACTCGATCCGGGATAAGGCCACGCTGCCGCTTCATTTCGAGGCGGTGGACGTGAAGCTGCACATCAACAAGGACGCCATTGACGAAGCTTACTCACAGATGACCTACGATCTGAGCGAGGGGGACCGTGACGACCTGGCCAAGAGGGCCGCCAAGATGGCAGTGCTGATAAAGTCTCCGGCGCGGGTCAACTCTATCTGCGGGCATATCATCAGACACTTTCAGGAAAAGGTGGAGCCGAATGGCTTCAAGGCACAGGTAGTGACTTTCGACCGCGAATGTTGCGTTTTATACAAGAAAGCCATGGACGAGATAGTCGGACCCGAAGCCAGCGCCATTGTCATGCACACCCAGGGTGGGAAATCCGATGAATACGCGGAATGGAAACTGGACAAAGACGAGGAGGAAAAGCTCCTCGACCGTTTCCGCGATCAAATCGACCCGCTCAAGTTCCTGATCGTCACTTCCAAACTCCTGACCGGCTTTGATGCACCCATCCTGCAGGTTATGTACCTCGACAAGCCGATGAAGGATCACAACCTGTTGCAGGCCATATGCCGGACCAACCGTGTGTACTCCGGCAAGACCCACGGTCTGATCGTAGATTATCTCGGCATATTCGATGACGTTGCCAAGGCCCTCGACTTTGACGAAAAGGCGGTGCAGAAGGTTATCACCAACCTCGACGAGCTCAAGAAAGAGCTGCCCGGCGTGGTTGCGAAATGCCTGGCGTTCTTCCCGGGGTTGGACCGCACCTTTGGCGGATATGAGGGACTGATCGCGGCACAGGACTGTCTGCCGGATAACCAGACCCGGGACAAGTTCGCGGCTGAATACTCGGTGCTTTCCCGACTGTGGGAGGCGCTGTCTCCTGATCTCTGTCTTGGCCCTTATGAAAATGACTACAAATGGCTGACCCAGGTTTATGAATCAGTGAAGCCGCCAAGCGGCAGCGGCAAGCTTCTCTGGCACGCACTTGGGGCCAAGACCATCGAACTGGTCCATGAGAACGTGCATCTGGAGATGATCCGTGACGATCTGGATTCCTTGGTGATGGACCCGGAGATCCTTGAAGGGTTGCTCGATGACAAGGACCCAGGCAAAAAATCCAAGGAGATCGAGATTAAACTCATAGCTCGCCTGCGCAAGCACAAGGACAATCCGAAGTTTGTCGCCCTGGGTGAGCGTCTGGAAAAACTAAAAGATCGGCATGAACAGGGACTGCTCCATAGCCTCGATTTTCTCAAGGAACTGCTGACCTTGGCCAAGGAAGTCGTCCAGGCTGAGAAACAGGTGGATCCGGTCGATGAGCAGGCCAAGGCTAAAGCGGCCCTGACCGAGCTCTTTGCCGCGGTGAAAAACGGAGAAACTCCGATGCTGGTCGAGCGGATTGTTGCCGACATCGATGAGATCGTCAGGCTGGTCCGTTTCCCGGGCTGGCAAAACACCAAGGCCGGGGAGCGCGAGGTACAGAAGGCCTTGCGAAAGGTGATTCACGTCAAATACCAGATCAAGGACCAGGATCTGTTCGACAAGGCCTACGGATATATCCGGCAATATTACTGAATGAACCCAGCTGAGGTTTCAGTGCACTACAGGATCGGGTATCAAAGCTAAAAAAATGTTTGCTACCGGTCTGGAATGCCCTCCGCTTCTACAGATTGCCAGAAAGGACGCATGCAGCATGTCATTGACAAAAAGCGACATCATCCGACAGGTCAACCAACTCGGCTACAACTGGAAAGACTCCGCCGAGATCGTTGAAACCCTCCTCGAAATCATAAAGCAAAGCCTGGAAGACGGCGAAGACGTGCTTGTCTCCGGGTTTGGGAAGTTCGTCATCCAGGAAAAGGCGCCAAGAAAGGGAAGGAACCCTGCTACGGGTGATGATTTGATGCTGGATGCGCGCAAGGCGGTGAATTTCAGATGCTCTGGGAAGTTGAGAAAGAAGATTAACGGAAATGCATGATCAACGACAAAAACGTATCCTGATCCCCACTGAATCCATCGCCGACTGGAAATCTCTTCTGGCCGAACCTGAAAAACAATGGCGGCCAGGATATTCTGCCATGATGACAGCGCAGTCCTGGGAAAACGCCGCCGGCCTTCCACCTGAAATAGCCTCTGCCTTTGCCCGGTCCGAAGGTAATTATTTCAACAACCTTGACCTGCTCATTGCCATACCCGAATACAAA
>PWGV01000045.1 GCA_003554585.1 Halobacteroidaceae bacterium
TTGATAGCTTTTACCGGATCCATCCCCAGGGCTATAGCCCGATTTACATTATAATTAATATGACCCTCTTCTTTAATCTCATGGGGATGCTTATCATCAGTACAAAAAATCAGGTGCTCAGTCCTGATTCCCTCCCCAATAACACCACTTATCAGTTCTTCCAGGTTCCGCTCGGTGCTTCCTTCCCGGATCATAACGGTCACTCCCAGGCGCAACCGATTTTTCAATTCAGCAAATTCCACGCATTCATGGTCATCCCCAATCCCTGCCGCTGCATAAGTATTTAAATCATTCCAGTCTAAACCGATGGCATGACCGTTAATTATTTTCCCCTGGCGGCGGGCATGGCCAATCTTTTCCAGGTGTTCTGGACTGGCGTTTAAGATTTTGGCGGGGTCCAGCTCTCCCAGGCTTATGGCCCGGTCATCTTTTAATAATTGCTCCACCTCTTCGGCTCCCAACTGACCCCCGGTTGTTTCCAGACCGGGAGCAGTGGGCACCCGGGAAGGAACCTGCATGTAGATCCGGCAGGGCAGGTCAGAACAGCCTGCCAGCAGGGCTTCTATTCCTTTCCTGCCAGCAACATTGGCAATTTCCATAAAATCCGCGAACAGCGCAGTTGTTCCCTGGGGAACCGTCAGGGAAGAAAGGGCTTCCGGAGTAAGGAGGGTGGGTTCTATGTGTAGGTGGGCATCAATTAAGCCTGGAAGGGCATATAAGCCCTGTCCATCAAATTTCTCACCCTCGGTCCATTCCCGTTCAGGATTAATGGCCACAATTTTTCCCTTGGAAATAACCAGGCTGCCCCACTCTATTTCTTCAGTATAAACGTTGAGGATGCGGACATTTTCCAGGATCAGGTCCGGTTCAGTTTTACCCCGGGCCACCTCCAGTTTCCTCTTCAGTTGCTGTGAATAAGAACTCATTTTTTCACCAGCCTTTAATTGGAAACCGAGTTTTTATCTTGCTCCGATCAGAATTTAATTAAAAACAGTTCTTTTACTTCAGAAATTAATTATGGGTATTTTTATTGTATTAAAGTTAATTAGGAATTAAATTCTATAAAAAAATCTATTTCCCTTCAATTCTACTTAAAAAAACCGGTGGTATTTTAAGGTTAACTTACAAAAAATGTAAAGCGAATAATCAGAGAGAGTGGGCTCAACCGTAATTTAATTTTTTCCACCAGATAAATTTTATTTCCCTGCAATTGCGGGGCAGAAAAATTCCAGAGCAGGCTCCCAGAGCGGTATTAGCAGAAGGATGAAAATAGCTTTTTTCCGGGCAGGAAAAAGGATGGAATACTTTAATAGATAGCACTCCGGGGCCCCCCTCTGCCTCTTCTCCACCATATCCCCTGCAGTACCAGGGCGGTTATGGGGCTGCCTTTTTCCCTGTCTTGTACTTCCAGTTACTGCTTTACTCAGAATTGGGAACTACTGGTTCTCCTCTTTTGGCCGACCCTGAATCCAGTAATGGTGGGAAAACTAATGGTCTTTTCTCCTGCCCCTCTTTTTTTCTATTAACAGAAAAAGTCTATTAAAAACCATTTACAGCTGTGGGCAGGGCCCCTTTATTTGAATGTTTTCACTCCTCTCAATATAGCGGAGGAAATTAAACTTATCTTCAACACCATCTGTTCTCTTCCGGTTGAGCTTTCGTTCGGGGGGAGACATATCATGTTTGACCACGATTACATTCAATTCATTGTGATTTAGGGCTGTTTTAATTCTCTCCTCGAATTGATCATAACTCCTGACCGTAATAGATTGGGGAACTCCTGCCCCTGCAGCCATTTTCGCCAGGTCAACATTTTTCCTGGTAGAGGTGGGTAAGGGAGGGTCGTTGTAGAGGGAGCCGTAGGATTCATTATCCCAAACAATTACGGTCAGATTGGGAGGTCTTTCATTGCCCAGGACAGGCAAACAGCCCAGGTCTAAAAGCATACTACCATCTGAATCTAGGCAGATGACCTTTCTATGGGGGAGGGCACAGGCCAGGCCAATTGCTACCCCGGTGTTACAGCCCAGCGCCCCAACAAAAAGGTTTCCATCCCCCGGCCGCACAGTATACCATTCGTCAACCATTTCTCCCAGGGATATCACTACCAGTTCATCTCCGGCCAGGAAATTATTTAAAATTTCCATGCATTTAAATCTGTTCATTTTAATATCTCCCTCCCAAAAATTACCGCTGTATGATACATGGAAGTTTCAGCATGGGTCAGGGCCCATTTTATTGTTGATAAAATGGCCTTTCTTTCCCGGACCACTTTATATGGGATCCTTAAAGCTTTTAACATGGGTTCCATGGTTACTGCATGATTGATCCCCCACCAGTTTTCCTCTCCAAAATCTCCTCTATAGCTCATAAAAAACACCACCGGGATCTGGAGGGGCAAACCCAGTCGGGCCAGGGCTTCGGAGGCAACCCTCAGCCCGGAATTTTCCATGATCATTACCGATCGTTTGCCTCCCATCCAGGCCCCAGCTGCAATGGTTATCCCTGTTGATTCATTGGGAACAGGTATCACCTTCTCAAAGTTATTAGACTCCAGAAGATATGTATAGAGCGGTTTTAACATTGACTCCGGCAAAAAAGTAATTATCTTTACTTCCTGTTCCTCCAGGCCCTGTAAAATTAAACGAGCATCCTTTTCTTCTAACAAAAAAATCCCTCCTTTAAAACGGCTTTTCTGGCTAATCATCCCCAAATTTCTGAATTTTCCGGACAAGCCAGAAGGACACCCCTGCTCTGGGATAATTAACTCCTTCCCTTAAAAATTTTTTAATATAATTAATTAGCTTGAAAAAAGGTTACACTATTTTCTGGACTCTGTCAAAAATTTAACTATTTAATCAGAGACAATAACCCTTTTCAATTGATTTTATATGCTATTTCCTTGACTATAACTGAAAACAATGGGATTTAAGGTGGTAATATCCGAAATTAATGGGTTTTTTTCTTTTTTTCTCAACAGTTTCACGCCAGCCTGCTGATTTTTTTCTCCTGTTTTTTACTCCTAACCGGGAACAAGCCCCGGGTACCTTTCTAAAAAAAATAACGGGGGCCCTGATAAATGGACCCTGCATTAACCGTAATGCAAGTTAGATGAACAGTTCTTTTCTTTTTCCTCTTATTATAACTCCCATGGGATAATATTCTGAATAATAATCCGGGCTTTGAACCACTACAGGGGAATATCCTCATTACTCTGACCCATTAATAAAATGGCTGCGGAGACAATTTCATCCATTATTCCTTCGTGCGAACTTTTCAACACATAGCCAAACAAATCTTCTCTGTTTATATGCTCTTCGAGGGTTTTTATTCCAGAAATCCCACTGGCAACTCCCATGGCCCCTTCTCTAAAAAGCCCGCCCTGACTATCATTAATAAAAACGCTGAGTCGGGTCTTAAATTTTTTTCCAGGCCCTTTCTTATCTAGCAAGCACTGACTTCGCGGTCTAAAGGTAATAATGATACTTGCGCTTTTCCATCGCTACGACCTGAATTGCTGGGATCAATGCCTGATTGGCACAAAACAAAGCCCAGGCTGTGCCGGGGAATAATCAGACCCGGCCTGCTTCTTATTATAGCGGATGATTCACCCAGCAATAATTGAACAGTTTCTGACGAAACCCTTGTTTTATCTGTCAGATCCTGGGCTTTTGGAGAAGGTTTTACTTCATGCAGTTTTACACTTCTTTCTTCCGCCCTGGAAACCACTTTTGAGGCAATAACCATTATAGCTTTGTTCTGCAGGGGTAGGCCCTATTCTAACAGACAGTCCCCAATTATCTCCTCACCCGCATCCCCTCCTTAATTTCCGGTTTATTATCTACCACTGGTATAAGAACACCTGGGGCACCAAAATTCATCTGGCCAGCGGATTTCAAATAAATGCTTTCTGCTGCGTTTTCTGGAGAAAATTTCTGCTGAAACTCCAGCCAGTTGAACTCTTTCTGTGAGGCCAGATTCGCTGCTTCCCCAACTAAGGTCCTTATTGGCTTAACAATAGCTTGAGCCCAAGGAGTTATTGAAATACCTTGATAGTCAGCTTCTTTTTAAATAAGCCTACTGCCTGCACTTTTATAAACCTTTACAAGTTGTGCTTTAACTCCTCTATATATTCCGAAATTTAAAACAGCCCATCCACACTTTCTGGGGAGATGGGCTGCTTTGAATTTTATTTTATTATACTACTGCTCTTCCGACCAGGGCTACCCACACCCCTGGAAAGAAATCCTTTGGTGACAGGCGCCTTTACCAGAGTGGAGTTCTAAGCTTACTTTAATAACTCTTTACTAATCTTGATTAATGGTAAAACTATCTGAGTCATAGTCTTCTCCATCTACAGTTACTCGGATAAACACATCTTCTACAGTTGCAGCTACCACTGCATCCACAGTCCCGTCTACTATTCCATCACCATTTGTGTCTTGAGGTGATGTTGGGTCAAAGGTTACAGAATTCACATCACCAATTTCAGTTCCTGAGTTCGTGCCTTTTTGCAATACAAAATGGACTGCTTCACCTTCAACGGGCTCCCCAGCTTTATCCAATACAGTTACTGCCCAGGCCTCAGGAACTCCTTCTGTAAAAGTCTCAGGCTGTACTGTGAAGCTAACATCATCTATTACTTGATTAACTGTAATTGTTTCAGTATGATTTGCATCTCCTATACTGAATGTTACATCATAGCTACCAGCTGAAATTCCTCCAGTAGCTGCACCTTCAAGAATTACCACATCAGTTGCTTCTCCCCCTTCAAATGTTACGTCGGATATCGCAAATGTAGCTCCTGTTAAGTCATCGCTTACACCAATATCGTATTCGCCATCAGCTACTGCATTTCCATACTCGTCCTGAAGATCAGTGAAATCAACCTCTAATGGTTCACCCTGATTAATAATTTCCTCGGAAGCTTCAAAAGAATCTGGAGGTCCAGGAACTACCGTTACATCTGCTACAACAACATCTTCGGTCACGCCAGCGACGCTTACAGTTAAGTTGTGGTTACCTGCGTAGTTCAGGGTAATGTCTTCTACTGTCGCTATCCCGTTAGAGAAGGCTACAGCAGCATCGAATACTTCCTGAGGATGTCCATCATTTTCTACATTGCTTTGTATGGTTACGTTAATAACTCCGGTTAATTTATTACCTTCCACATTCGCGGCGTTGGTGATTTCCAGCTTAAAGTCTTCACCTACTACCTGATCGCCAGGATGGTCTGCTATATCAAAACCGGAATAGTCAGGGGGGCTGATTGTTACTTCCAGATTTACTTCAACAACCACGTTATCTACTTCTACATCAACATTGTGGGTGCCGTCTTCGTGGTCCCACACAACAATATAAGTGCCCGGGTCAGTCTCAGTAAAACTGTCAAAAATTCCGAGTGCATTCGAAGTACCCGCTTCATAGATGATGAAGTCGGCTTCTTCAAGGCCTGTAATCGCTGTACCATCAATTTCAGCTACAATAACTTCAATGGTCGCTGTGCCATCCTCGTTGTCTGTTGCAGTCGCACTGGATTGCCCGGCATCAGGTTCGGGAAATACCACTTCTTTATCCCTCAAAAATGGATATCCCTGGCCCTCTTCTATATCCCATATGTCTCCAAAATTCCAGTCTTCAAAGGTGTCTCGCTGCATCATTTCTTCTGTTGTTCGGGGCTTTCCCTTATCTTGGTCGTCATTCTGTCCCGTGGTATCCATATCATAATAACTGCGGGAAATTAAATTACTATTATTAAAACCTACCAGGCCTCCAACATAGCCTCCAGATCCACTCACATTTCCCACCGCATATGTTTCTTCAATCTTACCACTATTAAATCCAGTAAGCCCGCCGGTATTATCACCATTTCCGGTGACCCTGCCCTCGGCATAAGCATAATTTATTTCCCCATCATTTCTTCCTACCAGGCCACCAACCCGGCTCACACCATTAACATTTCCTGAAGCAAAAGAAAATTCTATTTCACCGTCTTCCCGATTTAAACCAACAAGCCCCCCAATATTATGGTCCTCTCCATCCACCCTGCCATGGGCTTCACAAAATTTAATTTGAGCCCGGTTCAGGCCTACCAGGCCCCCCACCATATTATAACCGTTGACCTGTCCATAGGCTTTACTCTCTATAATATCCGAATTATAAGCATTTCTTCCTACCAATCCTCCAATTTGATTGCCCGGACTGCTAACAGAATTCCTTGCTTCAGTTTTAATTATCTGGGCCCCATCTTCATTTAAACCTACCAATCCTCCTATATCCTGCTCTTCACCGCTAACTTCGCCTCGAGCTTCACTATTTCGTATAATTGCTCCCTCTGTATTTAAACCCGCAATTCCTCCGGTTCGACTTAATCCTTCCACCCGACTATCAGCAAAGCAATCCTTTATCTCCCCGCTACTTCCGGAATTTACTCCCACCAGCCCCCCGACATAGCGGTCAGGCCCGGTAACCGTTCCTTCCACACTGGAATTTTGGACAGTTCCCAGGTTAGCCCCAATCAGGCCTCCCACAAATTGATGATGCCCGCTAATATTTCCGGATACCGTGGAGTCTTGAACTGTTCCTTCATTCCGTCCCAGGAGTCCCCCTACGTACCGGTTTCCAGTAACTTCTACATTCTCCAGGGTTATATTTTTTAATTCTCCCCCTGACCCCAGGAACCCGAAAAGACCTGCATCACTGAGTTCAGTGCAATTAATACTAAGGTTGCGGATTATGAAACCATTCCCATCATAACTCCCCTCGAATATGTTACGATAGGAGCCAATGGGCTGCCAGTTTTCATAGTCAGCCAGATCGATATCAGCAACCTGTCGGAAATGGGCCTCGTCATCATTCAGGTATTCCCGAATATAATCCAGTTGTTCAGCCGTCGATATTAAAATAACTCCATTATCTTCATCAAAACCTTCGGGAGCATTTCCAAGAATAAAAAGGTCAATTATATCATCATCATTATTTCTGCTGATCTCGCTCCCGAAAGCGGTAGGAGATTGGGTGGGGTCCAGAATTGTAAAGCTGCGGGCCCCCTTAACCCCAAATACTTCATGGACGGTGACGTGAAAAATTACCTCGGATTCAAATTTTAATGCTTCATAGGAAACCCTGGCACTCGCCCTTTCCTCTCCACCTGGAAATACTAATTCAACCCCTGCCAGTATTACCTCCTTCGCCTCACCTGTTATTTCTCCAGAGGTTTTGGCATCTACCAATTCCTCTTCATCATAAAAAAATAAATCCATATCATCAAAATTATAACCTGCCTGCTCATATTCTGCCGTAAGAAGTTCATTGAATTCCGATTCATTCATAGCAAAATCTGTAGTGAAAGCCATATTATTGACAATAACAAAAGCACCACCTGGAAGTGGAGTTTGACCATTATCTAACTCCAGATCAACATAGCCCTCGAAAGGCGCATTTTCATAATCCAGGGTACAGCGGGCCTGGTATTGATCTATAACCTGGGGCCCAACCGCCCCTTGAATTTCAGCAACATCTTTAATAGTTCTCTCATCCATAACAAATTCCAGTTCGAATTTTTCTTCAGTAAATCCAAGGGGAATATCACCTTTGGCAATTATTCGATTTTTCTTATCCAAAACCGCCAGTTTAACCTGCCTCTCTTCTTCGACAGGTTTATAGGTATATGCAGTTTCAGCAAAACCTTTAACGGAACCGGTTTCACTGTTCCTTCTTAGCAGAACAAATTTTTCTGCCCCGGCCATGTTTTCCCAGCTTTCCACCTGCAGTTGCAAAATATCCAGATTAACAAAACGCAGGCTTTTCGATTTAAGGGTAACCTCAGGCTTAAATTCGGGGTCAAAACTGGCATTAAAATAAACTCTCTTTTCATCCTGTTCTTCTTCCAAAACCACCTTATATTCGGCAGGATTAAAAAGGTAACCGGTAAGTTGAGGAGATAGGGTTACTTCTCCTCGCAGCTGGGCGTTGGCAGTAAAGCGAGTTCCGGTTTTTTCAAAGCCATCAATGACATCTCCTCCTGAAACAAGGACCTTTAAATGGTCCCCATGGACATCCGCTACATCACGCACCACAATCTCCAGATTATAGGGGTCAGAAAAAATGTTTCGCACCATTTCACAACCCATTATTGGCACAAGCAATAATATAGCGACCAAAAACAGTATAGGGATTTTATTCGCAAACATAAAATTTTCCCTCCCAGAACATAATTGAATTGCTAGTATAATTATCGGGAAAAAAACGAAATAATTAAGTTTCTTTTTTTGATATGGTGGTTGCAAAACATTCTTGCAGGCAATCTAACTCCACTTTTCTTGCGAAAGCTTAACTCTACTTTTTTCTTAGAACCTGAATTGGGCAATGAAAGAAGCAGTTTTTAACTCTTTGTTTTTCCCGGATTTACAATATTGTCCGGGAGAAGTTTTGCCGGGGTGCTAAGATCCACCCTGTTAGAAAACACATTCAAGGACCCTATGTATCTGGCTTTCAACACGTTTTCCCAAAATAATTAATTAGTTGTTTCTGAAATTTTATAGGCGGTGGTAATACCCGCAAATAAATTTCAGGAGTTAATCCCGCCAGCAGCAGTAAACGTTCAGGTGTTCTCAAAAAAGCAAAAAATGCCGCTCTCATAGGCTCTTCTGTGGTGTGAACCTCACATTAATTCCGAGGATTGTAGTTATCCACAACAACGCCCTTTCTCATCCATTCCTTGCTGATATTTTTACCATACCAGTATTTTAACTCCCGTAGGTTAAAATGTTTCAACTTTTTCCGAGATGATCAAAGGTTCTTCTCCTTTTTCCATAGCTTTTCTGACCCTTCTCTCAAGCATATAAATTATAAACAAGGCTATGGCGATACGTAAGAGTATGTTTAGACACCCCGAAATTGTAATCCCCACCAGGGGGCGTGTTATGGATATGGGACCCACCAAATCCCTATATAGCCCCTACATGGTTTGTTATTGAGCTTGCTTTAGCAGGACCCACGACAAAGGAGATAGCTCATCGAATCCACCCCACTGAAGAGGCTGTTGACAAGGATATTCGAGCCTTTACCCGTGTTTTACTGCTACGGTATTATGGGCTGCAGCTGGCAGCTATAATCCGAGTGACCGGCCACATTCGCTCATTGCTTGAAAAAAACCTGGCATTAAAACAGAAACATTTTTCAACTGCAGAGGCCCTGGCTGAATACCTAAACCAACAAGGTGTTTCGGAAAAAGAATTATACTTAGAGGCTTAAACAGTTATCCTGGTCAGGAGAAAAAATTTAAAAACATCTTTCTAAATTCAGTCCCGGTGGCTGGAGGGGAACTGCAGCTCAAAGAAAAACGGCCCCCCAAGGGAGCCGCCTGTTTTAAGTCTTTTGCCTCTTCAGTTCTGAAAGCTTAAATTATTGACCCCTTTCTTGACTTCGCATTCCTTGAAAATCCCGCCGCCCGTGATGCCGCTCCCGGGAGCAATGTTCCCGTTCCAGCCAGGGCATTTTCCAGCCTTCCTCTTCTCTTTCCTGCAGGCGGGAAA
>PWGV01000057.1 GCA_003554585.1 Halobacteroidaceae bacterium
CCTTGAGTTTTTTAGGATTGGGTATTCAGCCACCCACGCCTTCCTGGGGCTCAATGCTCAGTGATAGCCGACGTTACATGGAACTGGCTCCCTGGACTGCAATTTTTCCTTCCCTGGCTATAATGGTTACGGTTATGAGTTTTAATCTTTTCGGGGATGGATTGAGAGATATCCTTGATCCGAAAATCAAGGTTTGAGAGGGGCAGGACAATGGAAAGAATCTGGGCTCTTGTAAAAAAAATTGCAGACGAGGGAATTGAACGAGGGATTTATTCTGGTTATCAGTTAAGTATAACAGATGGAAAAAATGTTCTTTTCCAATCGGCAGAAGGGAAAGGGAGTTTGGCCGAAAAGGCAAATCCCATGGGAAAAGGAATGCTTTTTGACCTGGCCTCATTAACCAAACCCATTGCCACTGCCACAACGGCCTTAAAAATGGTTGAGAAGGGGTATTTTTCTCTTGATGAATCTCTCGCCCGCTATATTCCCAAAGAATTTCAACAAAGGTTTGGTAAGGTTTCCTTCCGGCACCTTCTTAACCATTCTTCAGGTATTCGAGCATGGTACCCCACCTATTCCCAGGGTGTTTCCCGGGAAGAAGTTATGGATTTGATCCTTAATTTGGAACAGGTTTATGAACCTGGAGAAAAAAATGAATACAGCTGTCTGGGATATATCCTCCTGGGGTTACTCCTGGAAAAAATAGGGGCAGGAAGTCTTGATCAGCTGGCCCAAAAATTTGTCTTTGAACCCCTGGAAATGGAGAATACCCTATATAAGCCCCTGGAGAAAGGATACAGAGAGGAAGATTTGGTTTTTCATGAGAAAGACCATACAATAGAAAAAGGAATGGTAAATAGGACAGGGTTTAGTTATTCTGGTTGGCGTGAAGGTTTCGCACCGGGAGAAGTAAATGATGGAAACGCCGCTTATTCCATGGGGGGAATAAGTGGAAATGCAGGATTATTCAGTAACTCCTCGGATCTGGCAAAATTTGGGCAAGCCTGGCTAGCTTCCCTGGAAGGAAAAGGGTTTTTATCCCGGCCTATTGCCAATCTTGCCGTAAGTGAGCAGGAAAAAAGACTAAAAGAATTTGGCCTTGGCTGGGTTTTAATAAATAACTGGCTAAAAAAACCTGCCGAAAAATCGTCCATGGCTCCTTTTCTCCCCACTCCAATTTATCCGGAGATTGGGCCTGCTCCTGCAGGAGAACTTTTTTCCGATGGGTCTTTCGGACACACCGGCTTTACCGGATCTTCAATTTTTATCGATCCTGAGTATGAAAGGGGAGTGGTTTTTCTGGCAAATCATCTCCACCCTAAATTCAAGGCAGGTTTGAATTTTTTAAGAGCCCGCCTGCATAATGTAATTTATTCAATCCTTGACGGTGTTGATCTCCATTAGATATTTTTGGCCTTTTAACCAGGGGGTGACGTGGTGGAAATTCGAAAATTTGAAAAAAAATTTGCAGAAGAACTTGCTGAACATCTGAACCAGAGTAAAGATGGCTGGCCAGCAGGAGGAATAAAAAGTGGGATTGAATTTGATGGACGGACAATCCAGGAATGGCTTGAAAAGAACGATCCCCAGATTTTTCTGGCAATGGAAAAAAGCAAAATAGCCGGGATGTTGAGCTGTTTTTTGCAAAGTGAAAAAAATAAGACAGGGTACATTAACCTTGTCAACGTCCACCCCGATTTTCAGGGCAAGGGGGTTGGAAAAGCTCTCCTCCGGGCCTGCCTGGAGGAAGTTTTTAAATCTGGATTAAACAGGATTGATTTACATACCTGGACGGCAAATAGAAAGGCTTTGCCCCTTTACAATAAAATGGGTTTTATACAAAAACCGGGGGAAGGAGCTTTCAGCAAGCCCGCAGGAGTATATATGGTAAACTTCCTCCCCCTGATTATGCAAAATTCTCTTTTGGGAGACCTAATTTCCGAAAAAGGGTGGTACGGGTTTTTTAAGGCTGAGATCTCTCCTGAAGGTTATTATTACCGGTGGGAATGGGAAGATGATTGCCTTGAGGTAGTCATTGACCATGTTTTCGAACGCATAAAAAGTTTTTCGGGGGCTGACTTAAAAGCCGCATTTTCACTGGAAAAAGGAAAGGTTTCTGACGGGGATACTTCGGTCCTGAGGGGAAAAATAGAAAGAAAGGAAGGAGAAAAACCCCTTACCCTTTCTTTTTTTGGTGATGGAGACTGCTTTCCTTCAGGAAATCAAATTAAGGTTGATAAAACCTGGGAATTAGAAAAAAATATTCTCTTTCCAAAAATTAATCCAGGAGAAAAAAAGCAAAAAAGAAAATTTTCCGTAAATATTTTGTTAGGGGAGAAGCAGGTCTTAATGGGAGTGGGAAAGGAAATCAAACCTACCCTGGATATTATCTTAAAAAATGATTTGCCCGAGTTAATTGCAGGAGAAGAAAAAGAAATAAGTTTTAAAGCGAAAAATAACCTGGGCGAGAGGTTTTCTGGAAAAATCAAGACTTTTTGTAAAAAAGGGATTTCTGATCAGATCCAGGAATTTCCAGTAGAAATTGCCCCGGGAGCATTCAAAGAAATCAGGTTGTTTTT
Source organism: Halobacteroidaceae bacterium (assembly GCA_003554585.1). Taxonomy (GTDB): domain Bacteria; phylum Bacillota; class Halanaerobiia; order B1SED10-174; family B1SED10-174; genus T1SED10-26. Next base: position 2,580 of record PWGV01000057.1, read on the forward strand.
AAAAGGGGAAAAAGAAGGTAAGGGACTTCTGGAAATAAGGGCGGTTGGTAAATGTTTTGAAGTAATAAAAAAACAGGACTTTTTAATTCGGGATCCGGGAAATACTGGGGAAGGGAAAATAAATGGCACCCCCTGGGTAATAAATGACCAGGTTGCAATTACCGCTGAAGGTTCCTGGGTTAAGGGGTATGATAAATCTATCGGCAGGTGGGTTTTTAAAACCGAAGCCTGGCAAGCGGGTCCTCCCTATAATAATTCTCTTTTTCGAGAGAAAGAGTTTTTATACGATTTGGATAAAGGGAACCTGCTTTTAATTCAGGAAGATCCTGGAGAACAGGGTTTAAAAACCGAATACCGGTTTAAGCTTTCTGGTAATAGGGTCTATTCTGATGTTAAAGTAATAAACAGGGATAATGAGAACAAAAAAATCCGCTTTCAAAGCCGGAATGGCTTTTCTGGAAAAGATTTTTCCCGGGTGGTTTTTCCCATTGACGGAGGTGTAATTGCTGAGGATTTTGATGCCCAAAATTTCCCCGGAAGGGGTGATTTAGTTTTTTCCAGCTTGCCCTGGCTTGCCTGGGAGAGTGATGAAAGAGTTGTGGGGATAATTCCCGGGGGAAAGTTGGAAAAGGCGCAAATCAGGGATAATAGCCTTGATTTTTTCCACGAACCCTTTTACCTGGGGGAGAATTTATCCCGGGTTTTAACGGGACCGGAGTTTTTTGCGGGAAGAGGATCCTGGGAAGAATTAATTGAGAAGGAAAAACCTGATTGGAAAAAACAAAAAGTTTTTTCTCTGGGTGAACCCTTTTGGGAAACTGGATTTCCTGTTCTTGTTTATGGGGTAGGAGAAGGGGTTATTTCGGGTTTTTACCCGGCAAAAAGACCTTGTCTACTCCAGCTAAAAGTTGACTTTGAAAAGGAGTTTGAATTCAGTTCTTTTTTAAAGGAAAAAGAAGGGTATTCCTTCCCCCTGGAGTGGAAAAGGTGTAACCTAAAACCGGGTTTTTATTCCGCGAAAATTAATTTTTCCCTCCGGGGCCGGGAACGGGAAAAAGAACTTCCCCTGGTGGTTTTGGGGGAAAGGAAAAAAGAAAATCCTGTCCAGGGTAAGGGGATGTGGGAGTTATCAAGTGGGTTTTTTAAGGGGGAAATAGATCCCTTATTTGCCTGTTCGGTTTATAAACTGCAGTATAAAGGAATTGAAATTTTAAACTCACCTTACCCCGAGGCCGGGGATTATTACTGGACCTACCCCTGGTTTGGAGGTATACACCCCTTAATTTTTACAGGAGAAGATGATTTTTATCCCGGTAACCTGAACCGGGAAAAAAATGTTGAAGGGAAAAAAAGAAAGATCAGCTGCCAGGGTTTGGACTGGGAAGGTTTTGAATATTTTATTCAGCCCCGTCAAGAGAACTTTAAGGGGTTGAAGGTTAAGGTTCAATACTTTACTATCCCCGGAATACCTTCCCTTTTCTGCGGCCTGAGGATAAAGAATAGCAATGATTACCGGGTTTTTGCCCGTTCAGGATTTTACATATTTTTAAATCCCGAGTTTTTGACCCGTGGTTCTCAAGTCCAACTGAAAAAGGGAGAGGAAATAATCCGAAGAAAAACCGGGGTTGTTGAAAGCCAGCAAAATAATCTTGATTGGGTTGCAATTCAGGGAAAAGAGAAACTAATAATTACCGGAGATGAAAATTCCAGGGTAAACTTTTGGGAAATGCCTCCTCCCGGGGATAGTTATCTTACAGTTGGAACGAATGATTTTAACGAAATCGAGCCTGGGGAAGAGTTTTGTATTAAAGCATTTCTTTTTCCCGGGGAAGGTTTGGAGAAGGGGGACTTTCTCCACGAGTTTGTTAAGAATTATTTAGCTTTCTGAAAAGGGAGTTAAGAAAGTATAGGAGGAACTTTGCTCGGAGTTATGCTATAATAAGGAAATTTCATAATTCAATTTTCTGCCCGGGAAAAAAAGAGATTAGTAAATAATCAGCGCCTTGAAAAAGATTTTTTGGGCCTCTTAAAGGTAGTTGCTGTTTGAATTTTAGTCTTAACCAATCTCCTTTCTTCAACTTTAACTTTTTCATCCGGTTGTTATGCAGCTATTTCCTGCCTGCTCAAGGTTTCGACAGCCAGTTTACAACCTACCAGCGCAATAAGGCATAATAAAACGTGCGTTATGGCCTTTTTTCTTCCCCCAACCATTATCTTATCAAGGTTAAGGTTTTCTTTTAATCGAGAAAAACATCTTCCCACACTGGTTCTCTCATTATAGAGTTTTTGCCAGTTTTCCGAACCTCGGTGAGGGAAGGGTATGTAGCGGGGATCCTTTGATACTCTTGTTTTTACAACGTTTCGGTATTTGGAACTGGAACACCAGTTGCTCCCGAAAGGACAATCAACTTTCCCCAAAACATGAGGGCAACGGAACTTATTGCTTTTTCCATCACATCCCCAATAAACCATCGCATAACCAGCTCTACAAGCAGGAGTTCCTTTAAAATCATAGTATCCAGCAGGCGGTTCCTTTGCATTACGTTTATTGATGGGAATAATGGCCTGGCCTCCATAAACAAAACGGACATCTTCATAAATAACCTGTACATCATAACCCATGTCCATAACCCAATAAGACGGGGGTTCTTTACCTTTCATCAGTAACCACTGGTAGTTGTTGTCGATTAGGGGAAGAACATAATCACAGTCAGGTTTGCTTGCCTGGGAAAGATGGAACATTAAAGGCAATTCACTTTTACTATCCACAGATAGGTGCAGTTTCCAGCCATACCAGGCCTTTTGGCTTCAATTAGAATCTTGTTTTGAACCCCAATTGGGAATGTCAATCTGTCCTTCGGGGATCTGTTTTTTGGGCTTAGCCCTTTTATAGGCAGAAAGGGTTGTTGAGTCTATAGATATTGATTTACCATCAATAAGGCCCAGAGATAGTGCACCTTGAAGCATTTGCAAATATAGTTTTTCCAGGGCTTCATCTTCTTTCATTTTTTCATAGTAACTGCAAAAGGTAGCTTCACTTGGCACATCTCCGATTACTTTAAAACCACAACTATAGCGGAAACTCGGGGCTCCTTTTAACCTTTTAACCAGGGCTTCTCTTGTGGGTATTTGCTCGATCTGTTGTGCAATCAAGGCGAAAATAATAGGGGTGGGATTATATCCTCTGGGGCCTCTTTTGCTTCGATATTCCATTTTTGCTGATAGAGATGACACATCAATTTGATCCAGGATCAACTCTAATTTTGTTTTTTCTCGAAGTTTCATTAAATCCTTACTCGAAGTTTCATTAAATCCTTAAAGGTAAACAAAGTTGCTGTCGAATAATAATGGTGACTTCACCTCTTTCTTTGGGTTATTTGGGTCTTACCATTATGATTCGACAGAGAGGGGTGAAGTAATTTTATTCTCGCTAAAAAGCTTGATGCTTAAAGGGTTCAAAAACTTGAAATTTGCTTATTTAAATTAAACAATAAAATTTCCTTCCTATCTTGCAAATAATAAAAAAAAAAATTTATCCGCGAGTAACAAAATCCCATAAAATTTCACTTTAACAAGCCATTAACCCAGGTTTTATTAAAAACAAAATGTAAATGTTTGTTTTTTTTCTGCCAATTCTCCCTGGTTTCCCGGGGTTTTGTTTTAAACCCCATGTAAAAAATGGTTTTTTACAAAAAAGAAAACGGGGCTTGAAGACCCGGTGGCTAAATTGAAAGCATTTCTGGAAACTATCAAGTTTTCCCGGGTTATCTTTATTAACTCTATAACAATAACTACCCTGAAAACCAATCACAAGTGAAAAAGGCAACACAAAATAAAGCTCCGAGATTTGTAGATTTCGCAGCCCATGAAGGTAAAATTCAATGACTGCTTATGCTATTTTTTCTTCTACGATGACCTTAAATCCCAAAGCTTCAATACGCTTGACAGCATTCTTCAGAACAGATGCAGACTTGCGTTCATCAAAGTAATTTGCACCTAAATCATTATATGGCTGACGCTTTTTCAAAATATGGTAGCAAATAACCAAAATGGAGTGTCCCACTGCAACAGCTGCTCGGTTACTACCTCTCCTGGCTGCAATTCTGCGGAAATGTGCTGACAAGTATGCTTCTTTAGTGTGAGAAGCTGCCCTTGCGCATTGCACCAGCGTACTTCGCAAGTATTTGTTACCCTTCGGTGCTCTGCCGGATTTACGTTTACCAGCACTTTCATTATTGCCCGGAGCCATTCCCGCCCAGGAAGATATATGTCCATCAGAAGGAAAGCGATCCATATCAAAACCGATTTCTGTCAAAATACTTTCAGCAGAACGCCTGCCCACTCCAGGGATGGTTTCGAGAAGCTCCAGTTCTTCCTCAAAAGGGAACAGTCGTTCTTCCACCTCCCGGTCTAAACGTTGAATCTCTCCATCTAAAAAATCAATATGCCGCAATTGTGTAGCAAGTATCATTCTTTGATGAGGTCCTACTAAACCATGGAGTGCTTTTTCCAGACTTTCTGTTTTGCTTTTGAGACGTCCTTTGGCCATTTTTGCTATTAGCTGTGGATCATCAATATTGTTTATGATGGCTTCAATCATGGAACGGCCGGATACTCCCATGATATTGCTTACTACAGAAGAAAGCTTGATGTTGCATCCTTCCAGCACTTTTTGTAACCTGTTCACCTCGCGGGTTCGTTCTTCAATCAGGCTTTTACGGTACCGAACCAGTTCCCGTAGCTCACGTTGTGGTTTGGAAGGAATGTAGCTGCCTTTTAATAAACCGTGCCTGAGTAAATCTGCTATCCATTCCGCATCTTTTACATCTGTTTTTCGGCCAGGAACTGCCTTGATGTGGTGAGCATTAACAACCATTACATCAACCCCGGCTAACTCCAAAAGGTTGTATATGGGTTTCCAGTAAACGCCAGTACTCTCCATTGCCACATGGGTGCATCGATTCACGTTAATCCAGTCCAAAAGCTCCAGTATGTTGCCGGTCATCGTGCCAAAAGTCTTGATCACCTTCCCTTTCGGTGTAATAATACAGGCTGTTACTGTCTTTTTGTGAACATCAAGCTCACAGCACCGCTCATGAATAACTTCCATCTCTATTCCCTTTCTGCGGCATACAATTGCAGCTGGTGCAGCAATCGTAGAAGGATATTCTACCCTACGTGCTTCCCAAATGGGAACAACATTCCGTGGTGCACCAGATTACTGAGGTCTGTCTAATTTTCGGGCTCGAAGCACCATAGTTATTCGACCTCATCGCCAGCCGCAGAGAAGATATTCAACGGAGAGTGGTTTTCATCCTTCCGATGGTGCCGTAGGCGGCATGATTGTCTAATTTATTAACAAAACAAGATTGTTTTCCCATAAAAATATAATAGACTGGCTTACAGAACTTCCCATTGATCTTGCCTATCTACTGAAAAAGGATTCCTGTGTGTTTTTCATTTGCCCTCTCTGCAAAAATATCTTGCCCAAACCATTATTTTAGTGATTTCCTCATTACAAGTTTTTGTTCAGTTTCGTAGCACACGGAAAAACCTGTTTTTTTAAACAATGCAATTGGTCCCATAAAATCTTCAGCTTCATCAACAAACTTTTTATTTGGGTAAGCTTCGACAAAATCAAAACTCTCTTTTTTTGCATCTTTGCAAGCTTTCTCCAGTAATAATTTCGCTATACCTTTTCTCCTCATCTCAGGTGCAATTGCAAAGCAAAATATGGACTTTACTTTTATTTCTGGCGAAGATTCTTCAGTATGGACTGCACTCATAAAATTTCGCCAACAGTAGCATTTGAAACAATCAGATTTCGTGTTAGCATTACACCACCCCGCCACCTTGTTATCAAAATAGGCCAGATAACCTTGGATATTGTTTCCTTTGATATAATCAGCAGCTAAATTTCTTCTTTTTTCTACTGATGAAAAATCCTTACCCTCAATATCATCGTTGCACCACCAAATACAATAGCATTTATGTTCTTCTTTGTTAGTGGCATGTGGTGTAGTATCAAAAAAGTGTAAATAATCTTCCGTTAGTTCTGGTGTCAACCTTTGGATTTCCAGGTTCATTTTAGGACCTCCATACATTTTACTTGGGGGTTTAAGAATTGACCAAATATAAAATATTTATTGTTGGGAATTATTCATCTTCCTGAAATTCCCCTCATTTAGAACCTGCTTTGCAGTTATTTTTTAAATGCATACTAATACCAAGTTTGGGAAATTCATCAGAAAAGAATTTTGGTGTATGTAACCACCACTCCTAGCCTTGAGAGGAATTAAACAGATGACTTTCCTCCTGCTGTCAAATTTGCAACCTCTAAAGCTATCCCTATATCTTTAGGGATCTTTTAATTTTCCCTTTTACTGCTCCAAGTTATCTTAAAAATTCTTTTTCCCCAATTTTTTCACCAAGACATTTAAGCATTTCCAGCATTAAATCTGGTTGCAGAAAAATTTCAGTATCATTTTTCTAAAGGTCTCCTATCATTTTGGCAAGCCATCGGGTACAGTCCTTTTTTGATATGTATGGTTTCTTACAATTATGTTTCCCCCGATGGTTTTAAAAATTGCAAACTTAATTGTTCAGTATCTTTTTTAAATACATTTTAAGCTATTTTGCTTCCTTCTTTTTAAAAACCATGTCCTTTCGTTAAAAAAATCCGGCGAACATAGGGCCGCCAGATTGCTGTCATTTGGTAATATGATAAGTTTTTTGGATTTAATGGTAGGGCTAGCAGGAATCGAACCTGCGGCCTACAGATTAGGAATCTGTCGCTCTATCCTACTGAGCTATAGCCCCACCTTGCTTTTAATATTAACCTAATTGGTCAGTTTTTTCAAC
>PWGV01000119.1 GCA_003554585.1 Halobacteroidaceae bacterium
ATCATTAGTATAACCACTGACTACATCCTGAACTCCACTTTTAATTCCTTTACCTACGCTGGGTGCAATTACTTCGGTTTGCAGCCTGCTTCGGGCCAGGTGGGCTTCGCCAGCCCTTTCCAGCCCACTTCTAATTGCGGAGATTCCGCTCTGGATGGTGTTTCCAATTGCCGATAACATATGGACCCTCCTTTTTCCTTTGGGCTAACCCAAAAACTACCTGGAGCGATTAACAAAATGCCCTTTTTTGAAATCCCAGTTATTTTGAGAATAACTTTGGCCTTCGGGGTGTTTTAGAAAAATCTTTTCTTCGAAGACAAGTTCCCCGTTTAAAAGTTCGACCTTAACCCAGAAAAATTTTTCCCCGGAAAAGTTATAATGGGCAAGATTAATCTGATGACAGGCCGTTTTGGTCTGGGCTGAATTTTGGGAGGGGGGAATAATTTCCAGCCGGCTATAAATTAAATTATCCCGGCTATTAAGCAGGGAAATATTCAAAGGGTAGTTATTCTTTAATTCCAGGAAACCTAAATGGATACAGAAGACACCATTGGCCGGAAAAACATTTGTTTTTTGGATCGGATAAAGAGAACCTGTTTCGTCTTCCGAAGCGTTGCGGCAGGTAGTGACTTTAGGCTGGGGTGTTTCATCGTAAGTTTTCTGCAGCGAGGAGGGGTGGACATAAAGAATTTCTTTGTCCTGGTAATAAAGGGTGATTATGTCGTCTTCTTTTAATTCCAGGTTGGAAAAAGGAACCCAACCAGAGCTTGTTTCTACAGACCTTTTTTCCTCTCCATAACCTAACTCCAAAGTGTCTTCTTTCAACATGGGAATATACAGACCGATCATTTTGGACCCTCCCCTAATGGTTTAATTTAGTATAATTTCCAGAAATTGGAATGTCAAGGAATAAAAAAAGAGTTGCAGGGAAGTTGGAGAAACGATAAATTAGAATTGGGCAGCTAATTTAATTATTCCATAAGATTCCAGAAAATGGAAAATAGGAAAAATTAGAAAATAACCATAATCCTTGAGAAGGGGTGGTTAGGGTGCAAATTTCCTTTTTGGAAACCGAAAATGATGTTTCTTTTATTACCAGTGAAATCCCGGAAAGCTTAATTTCGGTTTTTAAAGGACAGTTTTACGAAGTAGAAGGGAATCGGGCAGTAAAAAAGTTTCCCAAACCCATCGATAATTTGGAGACAATTAAAAAGAATTATTTAAAATATAACCCGGAGCTGATTTCCCAGGCTGCCCATTTAAAGCCCGTTAGATGGGAAAAGGGATTGGATACTTTTATCGATATTATAGAGGGAAAAAATATTGACTGGTGGGTGGCAGGTAGTTGTTCACTAGCCTTGAGGGCAATAAATGTTTTGCCTCATGATATTGATATTATGCTTTCATCCAAAGACCTGGAAAAAATAAAGTCTCTTTTTCTGGACTACACTTTATGGCCAATTGTTCCTACCGGAGGATGGATTGTAAAGCATTTCGGCATGGCTTTTCTGGGCTGTCAGGTAGATTTTGCTTTTGATCCCCTCCCGGAATTGGATCAGCCTGAACCAGTAGATTCCGGTCCCTATGCCAAAGCTTACCTGGAAGAAATTGAGTGGAAGGGGCAAAAGATAAAAGTCCCGCCCGTTGAACTTTTTATTAAGATTAACAGGAAAAGAGGAAGGCTGGAACGTGTTCAAGCTATTGAAAAATTTTTGAGGGAAACGTAAAGCAAAAAAATACTCCCGGGAAACGAGAGTATTAAAGCTTTACCATATTTAATTATTTTTTTAGGAACCAGGAACTTCAATAGGACAGGACCTGCTGGATGAGGTGCTAAAGTCTTCCGAACCATGATTTGAATTAACCGAGGCACAAATGGTTTTCCCATTTTCCAGAGTTACTTGTTGTTTTTCGGCCTGAGCCAAGCCAACTGTAGTCAAGGAAAACACCAGAATTAAAATGGTTAGGAGTACCAGCCAAATAGTTTTTTTCATGTTTTATCCCCCCGCTTGCAAGGTATTAAATGAACTTTATTAATATAATTCATTTATAGCCAAATAATTCCTTCTTTTTAATACTATTTAATTGGGATAATTATGTTTGCTTTTAGCAGGTATTTTCCCGATAACCAAGAAATTAGGAAAATAGGTTTATTTTCCGGGGTTACCCGCTAATGAGCTGGTAAATGGTGGGGCTGAAAGAAGATCGAAAAGTTCTTTTAGTGATAACTTTATTAATAGGGGTTATTACCCTGGGCACAATTGGGTATATTTTTTTGTTAAGAGTGCCTTTTATCGATGCCCTCTACATGACTGTTATTACAATTAGCACTGTTGGCTATACTGAAGTGGGAGAGATGACCCCGACAGCCCAGCTTTTTTCCATAATAATTATTTTCCTGGGCCTGGGAACAGTTGGTTACGGGGTTACAAGCGCTTTTGGTATATTTTTTGAAGGAACATTCCGGGAAAAATGGAGGAAGAATAAAATGAAGACGATGATTGATGAACTTAAAGATCACTACATTCTCTGTGGAGCTGGAGAAACGGGGCAAAGCGTTATTCAATATTTCTTGAAAAGCAAGGTTCCCTTTGTTGTAATTGAACAGAGGGAAGATCGTTATGAGGAACTGGAGAAAAGAGGGATACCAGCCATCTTTTAAACCCGAGCTTTGAACAAAAACTGGAAATTGAAGATGCCATGATTGTTCTGGGCAAAGAAGAACAGGTTAATTATTTGCGAAAACTCGCCGATGATTGTGGTGAGAGGGATCCGATTGAAGAAATGGAGAACAAATCCCACCTGGAAAGATAAAAACAAAAATTATTAGAAACCTGCGAAAAATACAGTAGTGGTTACGAAAGGGGGTTCCTGGATGCTTTCGGATATGAAAAAAATTTCCCGGATCAATCTAATTATATTTTTCGTCTTCCTGATAATATATTTAATTGAAATTTCAACAGAAGCCATTTTCCTGGGGAATTGGGTTTTTTCCGGAGTCATTTTAACCTACGGGCTTGGTTCGGGGGTGCTTTTCCTTCAGAAAAGTAAAAAACAGAAAAACCAATCCCCGGTTCCGGGCCAAGATCTAGCTTTTGATCCCCTGACCGGGTTTCCCAGTCGACCCCATTTTGAAACCCTCTTTGAGGAGATGCTGGAAAAAGCCCGACAGGAAAAATCCAATATTTCCCTGGTTTATTTTGACCTGGACAGGTTTAAACGCTGGAATGAAATTCTTTCTTCCTGGGGACGGGAGGAACTTATCGGGAAAATTGCAGCGTTTCTCCAGGAAAACACTAAGAAAGAGGTTATAAAAAGCCGCCCATGGGGCGATAGATTTGTCCTGGTTGTCCCGAGAGGACTCAGTATTTCCGAAAAGGAGTTTGCTTACCTGAAAGAAAAACTTAATGAAACCTTTTTCCAAATAGAAGATAAGGAAATCAAGCTGCAGGGGAGTTTTGGCATTGCCCAGTTTCCCGGAGATGGAAAAACCAGGGAAAAATTAGAAAAAGCAGCCGCCGCATACCTCCAGCAGGCCAAAAATTTGGGCGGAGACCTGGTTAGTTCTCGAAAAAACGCTTTCCCTCTTGATCTTCGCCAAAGTATCAAGGTCTTTTCTTCGGGAAGTTACTTAGATAAGATTTCTAAAACCTCAACCCAGCTTCACCTTTTGTACAAGGACCGGGACATTGAAATTATCAAGCAGCACATAGTCGAAGGGAAACCTTTTTCCGTTGATAGCCGGGGAGAACAATCTGGGTTTGAGTTTTTCTTTATCCTTAATGGGGAAATAAAAAGCATAGACGAAAACAAGTTTTTCTCTTCAGGTTCTTTTATTACCACGGGTTCACTGGAAGGCCGGAAATATTTTGAAACAGTTACTCCAGTAGCTATCCTTTATATAACCAATACCGGTATTTTTGAGGAACAGAGTTCCCACCTGACTCACTGGAAGAAGATGGTTGATAGAGTTAAAGAAAAAGACCGCCGAATTCAAGAACACAGCCGCCGGATTGAGACTCTGGCCCAAAAAATGGGCCAGGCCATGGGCCTGGAAGGACAAAGACTTTTTTCCCTGATTTACGCCGCATTTTTACATGATGTCGGGAAAACCAAAGTTCCCGGAGAAGTTCTCCAGAAAGAAGGCCCCCTGAATGAAGAAGAGTGGGAAACTGTAAAAAAACATCCTGTCTGGGGCAAAGAAATTATTGATAATAACCTGAAGTTGAATTCTCCGGACCAGCAAGTGGCCGAGATTGTGCATCAACACCATGAAAATTTTGACGGTACTGGTTACCCCCAGGGTCTTAAGGGAGATGATATCCTGCTGGAAGCGCAGATCCTTTCCCTGCTGGATGCTTTTGACGCCATGACTTCAGAAAGACCCTATCAATCAGCTAAAACTCTTCCAGAAGCCCTGGAGGAAATCCAGCGCTGCAACGGTACCCAGTTTGCTCCCCGGGTCGTTGAGAAATTTTTAGAACTGATGGAAAAAGAAGGAGAAGAACAATAAGATTTAAAAAAATGAATTTAAAATATTTGCCCCGGAACAAGGCTAAAGTTGTTTGGGGCACTATTTTTATTAGGTTAAAGGAGTGGGGAAAATGAGTTTTAAAGGAAAAATTGAAGATGACTGGCTCGCTTTCTGGATGGGTATCGGTATAATTCTCCTGGGTATTTTTGGTTTTCTGCCCTTTTTACCCTGGTGATGAGGAGGTTTCAATTTGGCTAAATTACCCCCTGCTGAATATAATTCCTGGGGAGGTTACTTAAAAGGGATCAGCCCCGGGGTATTATTTTGTACCATACTGGGGATTGCCGCCTGGGCTCTGGAAAAAATTATCCATCCCCATTTATTTATGGTCAACTATGTAATTATTGCTATTCTCCTGGGGATTTTTGGCAAGAACCTCGTTTTGAAAAAACTAAAGATCGTTTCCTTTTTCCAGCCCGGAATTAACTTTTGCACCAGGGTTTTCCTCATGGTTGGGGTAATCCTCCTGGGGGCAAGGATGGATTTTCTGGAAGTAACCTCGGTAGGGGGAAACGCTCTGCTTATGGTGGCAATATCCATAACTTTAGGGATTTTCCTGGGAGGCATTGTGGGAAGCAAAACCCTGGGAAAAAGAGGCGGACATCTAATGGGAATAGGAGTAGGTATCTGCGGTGTTTCTGCTATAATGGCCTCAGCCCCAATTTTAAAAGCGAGGGAAAAAGAAATCCTGGTTGCCCTGGGCGCTGTCCTTTTAACTGATTTAATGGTTTTATTTGGCCTGCCTTTGGTTGCCGCCTTCTGGGGCTGGGGTGAAGAATTCACAGGCTACTTTGCCGGAACGGTCACTGCAAACACCGCCCAGGCAGTTGCGGTTGGGCATGCCCACAGCTTAACTGCCGGGACAATTGCAACAATAACCAAATCCGCGCGTAATGCCCTGATGCCTGTTGTAATCCTAACCATGGGTTACATCTATACCCTGCGGGGTCTCCCGACTGGAGAGAGGATCTGCTGGGGGCTCCTCTGGGAACGTTTTCCCAAGTTTGTGCTCGGATTTTTGCTCGCTTCTTTAATCGCAACAGCGGGTCTTTTTTCACCTGAAACTCAAACAACTCTCGGGAACCTCTCCCAGTGGCTTTTTGTTATCTGCTTTGTCGGGTTGGGGGCGGGTATTGATTTCTCTCTCCTGGGGAAAAGAGATCTGCTCCCTGTAATTCTGGGGGTCGGGATTGCCATGGCTATTGCAATTTATGCTTTTTTCTGGATCAGACTTATCCTGGGAGTAAATTGACAAACCCAAACTTAAAAAAATAAGGAGCCCCAATAAAGGGGCTCTTTTCAGTTTACTCTCTGGAATTGTTTCATCAGCGATTTTTACTCATTCAAATTTAACCCGGAGAAATTATAGCATAAGGATCAGGGTCGCTGTTAATACTCCTCCAACTATGGATAGGACCAGGTTACGGGCCCCGAGGGAAATAATGGTAGTGATTATTCCCCCTGCAATCACGGCCGGCAGGCTTTCCGGGATAGACTGCCAGATTCCCGGAAAAATTAATGCTCCCATGGCCGCATAGGGAGTATAGCCCAAAAATATTTTTATCCCCGGAGGAATTTTTTCCAGGTCCAGGGCCAGGAAGGGAAGAACCCTTGGCAAATAAGTAACCAGGGCCATCCCCAGGATTAAAAAGTAAAAATTCATCTCAGGCCCCTCCCTTCGGGATCAAGGAAAGTTCCCGTAAGTGCCCCTCCGATAATCCCCAGGACAATTCTGACCCCGGCCTGGGTTAAACCGAGAAGGGAAAACCCCCAGTTGATGGCTCCGGCGACCAGGGCTACAGTTAAGATCTTTCGAGATTTACTGGCGGGAGGGGCCAGGAGAGCAATAAAGAGGGCATAAAGAGCAAAGCCCATCCCCGCCCGTAAAATATCGGGAAGAAAATCACCGGTAATATAACCCAAAGCAGTTCCTCCTACCCAGCCCAAATAACCTATCAATTGCAGGCCGAATAAATAAGGAACAGTTAATTTCCCCGGGCGGGTTCCGGCTATCGCAAAGCTTTCATCGGTCACTCCGAACCCGAGAATTGCGGTCCAGCGGGGTTTTTCAATCTTGGTAAAAACAGAAGCGCTCATTAAAAGGTGCCGCAGGTTAACGAGAAAAGTGGTGATTATAATTTCTGGAAACCCCGCTCCAAGGTTCAGGAGATTCAGGGCTACAAACTGGCTGGCTCCAGCGAAAACGAGGGCGGAAAAGGAAGTGGTTTGGACCATATCCAGCTCCGCACCCCGGGCCAGAAGCCCAAATGTAATAGCAATGGGCAGGTAACTGAAAAAAACAGGCAAGCCTGTTATTAATCCCTGGGTGAAAGAATCTTTTTTGGGTTGCATTTAAATCCTCCTTTATTCCTGCAGAACATTAATACAAGAATTAACCCCCCGCTTCTTAAATCCTTCCCGGATCCAGAAATAAAGCATTTTTTAAAGAAATTTTAACAATCAATCACATTCTTATCATATTTTTCTTGTATAGTGAAATTAGAAAAAGAAAATGGAAAATAGGGGGAGATAAAAAATGAGAAATAGAATTATCGTCCTTTTGATGGCAGTATTTCTGGTATTTGGCGGAATTGCAATCGCTGAAGAAGTAGAAAATAACAAAGAAATTAAACCTGAAGATATAAAGCTTGCTATTGTTGATTACTGGAAAGCCGAAGAGGAGATTAGCATGGTAAAACTTGAGGGAATTACCTATGAAGAAGTCCATGAAAAAGCAGAAGAGAAAGGTTATGAGCTCCTGGTTGAAAAAGGAACTCTTGAACTATTCCTGGATGGTGTTTTATCCGAAATAACTAACCTTGTTGATGAAGATGTAACTGAAGAAGTAATCAAAGCAATTACCAAAGAAGAGGAAATAGATGACCATACCCATTACGATGAAATTGAAGACCTACAAGAAAAAGAGTGGATTAAAGATATAACCGAAGATGTTATTGAATGGTTTACCGAAGATATAGAAGAGGAAAATGAAGAAGAATAAAGATTGAATAATAGTAACCAGAAAATCCCTTATCAACCCCGCGGTTTGACCGCGGGGTTTTAGCATTATTTCTTTTTTGGAGTTGAAAAAGTTAGGCAGAAAAGATAAAATTAGTGGGTAAAGAAAAAAAACGGGAAAAGAAGGGATTTGTGGTGGAAAAAATTCTCAGGGCTTTGCATAAAGGATGGATCAAAAGTGTTTCTGCTTTCCCTTTTTTGGAGTTAACCGGGGAACCTCAGGAGATTCAAAATATTAGTAGGGAAGAAATTAAACGTGCTGTTTCTCCAAATTCAGCCCGCTGGTTAAAAATTTTCGACGTTCTTTTGGGCGCCCGTGGGGGGATAATCTGGAGCGGAAACTGGGACCAGGATAATATTCCCCTGAATATAGAAGGTCGGAAAAAACGGGAGGGGGAGAGAACTTCTGTGCAATCCCCAAAGCCTCTTGTGGTGGCTGTGGATCGCAGGGGGGAAATTCTTTTGCTCCGGGGAAAGGATAGCCTGGCCGAAAAAGTTGAAAAAGGGCAAGAAAAGGTTGAAGCCCGGGTTGCTTTTTACCACAGTGAATGGATTGAAAAAACCGAAGGCAGGCATTAAATAAAAAACAGAATGGTTTTTTCCAACTCTGGCGAAATAAATATAGTAAAGTTTTACCCTACTTTTTTAAAGATTACTAAGCAAGGGGGTGATAAGCATCAGGCTGGCATTGGTTGTTGACCGCATTGAAGAAGGGACTGCAGTTTTGCTGGTCCGCCCCGATGAAAAAAAAGAAGTCTACTGGCCCCGGGAATTGCTTCCCTCCGAAATCCGGGAGGGGCATATAATAAATTTTGAACTGGAAATTGACCAGGAGGCTACAAAAAACGCCGAGGAAAGAGTAACCGATTTAATACAACGGTTAAAAAATAGAAGTGAAAATGAGTAAAATCCATATAAGCTTCACAACGGGTGGTTAACTATTTCCGGAGGCTTTAATTAATGTTTATTATCCTGTAGACAGTTACCCTGCTGGCCAGTCTATCAATACTCTATATTGAAAGGGAAAAACCCGAAGAGGCTCTGGCCTGGGTTTTGATTTTCATTATTTTCCCTGTTAGTGGCCTGGTTTTCTAACTGGTTTTTGGAAGCACCTTCAGGTTTAAATTGAGAAGGCTTCGATTAAAAAACCGGCATTACGAAGAGTAGGAAAAACTCCAGGAATATAATCCCCGGAAAAAGGTGGAAAAAACAAAGGACCCCTACCTGGATGTTCTGCGTTTTCACGAAAATTATTGCCACAGCAGTTTCACCCAGAATAATTCGGTAGGGGTTTTCACAGAAGGGCAGGACAAATTCAAATCCCTTTTTGCAGACATAAAGGAAGCAAAACAACACATTCATCTTCTTTATTTCGGAATTAAAAATGATGATGTGGGTAAAGAGCTGGCCCGACTTCTCGCTGAAAAAGCCAGGGAAGGGGTAGAGGTTCGGCTTCTCTATGATCGACTGGGAAGTCTTTTTACTCCGAAGAAATTTTTCCATGAATTGATTGCTTCCGGGGGAAAAGTTGTCACCATCAGGGCTTTCCTCCTGGATATAAATTACCGCAATCATCGAATGATTGTAGTGATAGATGGTGGGGCAGGTTATACCGGGGGGATGAATATTGGCAGGAAATATTTTGGGGAACATCTCCGCCGCAAGCCCTGGGGGTATACTCACCTTAGATCAAAAGGCGGGGTCGTGCAAACCCTGCAG
>PWGV01000109.1 GCA_003554585.1 Halobacteroidaceae bacterium
ACAGCAGTTAAGCCCTCCAGCGCCCATGGTACTGCGGGAGAAATCCTGTGGGAGAGTAGGTCGCTGCCGGATACTTTCTTCAAACCCCGTCTCCTTTAAGGACGGGGTTATTTGTTTTTCGTAAAAAAAATCGCCCTGCTGGCGATGGGGAACTGATTCTTTATTATGGAAATTATATATTGAAATAAATTTGTTTTGCAGGCACTGGACTAATCCAGGGAGAAAAAAACGTTTTGTTTTCATTTTTTTGTATCTTGTTTAAAAACCTCTAATACTGAAAAATTATTGCGGAGGTCGTAGGATATGTTTAAAATTTTTCATCATTTTTCTTTACTATTTTTAAAAAATGTTTTACGATTTTGGGGTTGAAACGGGTCCCGCTTCCTTTTTTAATTTCTTCAATGGCTTCCTCTTTTGTTTTGGCTTTCTGGTAGGGTCGTTCAGAAGTCATGGAATCGAAGGTATCTAAAAGAGAGAGGATTTGGGCTTCAATACGGATCTGATCACCCTTAAGTCCCCGGGGGTAACCTGTTCCATCATAGTTTTCATGATGCTGGTGAACGATTTCTGCGATGTCTTCAGTATTGCTGTTCTGCAGTTTTTCTTTTATAATCTCACTGCCCCAGGTTGGATGTTTTTTAATTATTTCCCACTCTTCCGGAGTAAGAGAACCTTCCTTGCGGAGAATATTTGTTGGCACTTTCAACTTTCCGATATCATGGAGGTAAGCAGCATAAATAAGGGCGAATAACTTATCGTCTTCAAGCTCTTCCATTGCTTCCACAATCCGGACAGCCATTTCCTGCAACCTGTAGCCGTGGGATTCAGTGGTTAAATCTTTTTGTTCGGCACGGGAAATCATTTCGGCCATTTTTTTTATTTCATTGGTTTGCTTTATAAAAACAGGAAGATTGGTTATGTAGAGAAAAGTAACGGGTGTTAGCGTTTTGAAGTGGACCCGTTTTTTGGAAGAACCGGTTTTAATGAAATAACCTGGTAAAAGGACCCTGTTTTGTTCTATATGAAGAACCTCTCCCTTAAGTATGTAGAAGAATTCAAACCCCTTCCAGCCGTCGGCTTTTTCGATGACAAACCGCTTGTTTTCGTCGATTTCTTGCTTAATAATTTCAATATCCTTTTCCTGGAAAAGAAGAAATAACTTGGTGGATTTTTTGGCTATTTTGTCCAGGAAATAGTTGCTGGAATGAAAGCTGGTATTCCCCTGAATGTTGAAACCGGGGATATTATCACTGGAACTGCGAACCTGATTTTCCCCTTCTGTTGTTTCCTCAAGGTATTTTTCGGCATTAAGCATAAGCTGCTCAGCAGTTTGGCCATCTTCAGGATAGAAGGCAAGGCCAATATTTGCAGTAATTTTGGTTTTTTGGCCCTTGATATCAAATTCAGTTTCAATTAGTTCATTATGTAATTTTGAAATAGCCCGCAAAACCTCTTGTTTTGAGCATTCCGGAATAAGCAGAGCAAAATTTTCGTCCTCAAGTCTGGCAATCAATTCACAAGTGCGGGTTCTGTTTCGGAGAAACGAAACAATTTCCTGGCTTATCTTATCCCTGATTTTGGGTTTGATTTCTTTTTGGAGAGATTTTTTGGGGTAAGTAATGTTTATTAAAGCAATCCCCGGATTTTTATCCTGGCAGTCGGTTTTATTTAATTTATCTTCGAGGCAGGAGAGGAATTCTTCCTTATTTTTCAACCCATTAAGGTCTTGGCCTGCTTTTTCCTTATGTACTATCTGGGCAGTTTTCTCTGGTTCAGAATGGATTTTTTTGAAAATCAAACTGCTTCCAAGGCAGTAAATGCTTAAAAACCCCGCAAAAAAGATGAATGGACCGCTAAACTGGCGAATAGCAAGGAGATAAAGAAAAAAAATAAAAAAGAACAGACAGATCAGGAGATTTGCCCAGGAAAAAAACCGTTTAAAGGGCTCCATTATTTACTCTCCTTTCCGGTTCGCAGTGCTAGGTTTTCTGTTCAAGGTTTTCTCCAAAATTAAATAAAAAGCCTATATCCCGCGCCACGAGAAATAGACTGATTGGCTATCTCTCCCCGGTAGCCTGACTGCCATAGCCGGAAACCTGCCCTTAGGCTCGAGACTTTGCGACCCTATTTTTCAATAGGTTTGCCTTTATCAGAGGTATTTTACGCTTTGATATTATCACAGCAATTGAATTCAGTCAAGATAGGGAAGATTTTCGGTTATTGGGAGGTGGATAGAAAATTAAAAGGGAGGATGGGAATTCAAGAGGTTTATAAGAAAAAAGCTACCTTATGGCAGCCGGAAAAAGTTTTCCCCTTAAACGGGAATTCAATTTAAGTAAACATAGAATATTTTAATCAGGCTCCTGCAACGTCAATTGGGTTATTTGCGGGAGGTGTATGATCCGGGGGGGTTTCCTTAGCGGGTTTAGGAAGATATAATTCATCCTCCTCGAGATCCACGGTAGCTTCTTTATCACCACCAGCATCAGCAAAAACAGTCAGGGCAAAAGAAAATACAAGGGTAAAAACCAGCAGAAGAATAAACAATCTTTTTGTCATTATTATACCTCCTTTATAGGTTTTAAATGGATTACTGAGGAGAGAAATAGAAAAGACCTCGATAACCCGATTTTCCCCGTACTGTGTTTTTAGTTACAAATCCTGCGGTGGTTTTTTTCCTGGTAGATTTGGGGTTTTTGGTAATTCCCTATAAAGGGTCTCTGGAGATGCCCCTGGGAAAATAAATTAGCCTATTACTCGCACCGCGAGAAATAGGCTAAATGTAACTCTATTTCTCTCCGGCAGCTCGACTGCCTTAGTCGTTTTAATGGACCTTAGGCTCGTAGCTTTGCGCCCCTGCTTTTCAACAGGTTTGCCCTTATACAGAGAATTACTTTGTCTAAATGATACCACAATAAAGGATGGGAGTCAAGTAAGGTTTGCCTCTGTTCATGAGGACTATCTGGACATTAACGTGTTTTTGAAAAAGGACGGGTTATTTTAAACACTGAAGAGTGGATCCCTGGGACTAGTAATAAAAAGGCTTTTGTGGGTTTTCCCTAAAAATCTTTTCAAACGATTTTACCATGGGTGGAGTTAGCTTTTTCTCCGGTGGTATTAATTTTATTTCGCATTTCACAAAAAAACCTTGACCTAGAGTTAACTATAGGGTTTATTATTATATCACAGGAGGTGATTGTTTTGAAGATTGGCGCGTTTTCCAAAAGGTCAGGAATTCCCATAACCACCTTGAGGTATTACGATCAATTAGGGATTCTGCAGGCCAAGCGCGAGGGAAAAAACAGGGTCTATTCAAAAAAAGATCTGGAAAAAGCAGTAGTGATTATTTTTTTACAGGAAATGAATTTCGAGCTCCTGGAAATCAAGGAACTTCTACAACTGGATGACCTTATGGAAAAGCATGGAGAAGGCAAGATCCCCCGGGAAGTAATCGAAAAGGGTATTAACCTACTTAAAGAGAAAAAGGGCGAATTAAAAGAAAAGCTGGAAGGGTTAAAAGAAGCAATTGCTTATGTAGACCACATTCTTGAAAAAATGAATTATTTGAGGGAGGCAAATTGATATGCTGGGGGTTGGTTTATATTCTCTATCAGGAGCCTATGGAAAAAAGGATCCCTGTGAAGTGAAGAAAATGCTTTTAAAGGCTGTTGAATTTGGGGTAGATTATTTTGATGTTGCTCCTTTATATGGAGAAGCCGAAGAGTTAGTCGGGAGGGTCCTCAAGCCATACAGGAATAAGATCAAGGTCGCTACCAAAGGGGGGATTGCCAAAAGTGGAAAACCAGATGGTTCTTATAGGGCAATAGTAGATGGGTGCAAGGCAAGTTTAAAAAATTTGCAAACTGGTTTTATTGACCACTTCCAGGTTCACTTTGTTGATCCGGAAACACCGGTTTCCGAAACCTTGCAGGGACTGGAAGAACTCAAATCCCAGGGCCTGATAGGGAGCTATGGGTTAGGGCATTTCTCCAGGGAAAAGATAGAAGAATATTGCCACCTGGGAGACCCCAGTTCAATCTTATTTGAAGCAAGTCCCCTGAATACAAAAGAATATAAAAAATACCAGGATTTCTGGCGGGAAAAGGGATTAAGCTTAATGGCCATGGGTGTAACTGGTAGGGGCTTTTTGAGTGGCAATATTTCAAGAAAGACAACTTTCCCTGCGGGGGATATTCGCAACCGGGATCCCCTTTTCCATCCAGAGCTTGGAGAATGGAGATTGTCAGTACTGCAAAAGCTGAAATCCGTGGGAGAAGAGTACGGGAAAACTCCAATCCAGGTTGCCATAAACTGGGTCAGTGGTCTTCCAGGGATCGATAGAATTCTGGTTGGACCTTCCTCCTGGGCGCATTTAAAGGAAAACCTGGACGGACTTGGTTGGGAAATGGGAGAGAGAGATAAGGAAGAATTAAATGGTTTTATCCAAAGAAAGAACCTGGAAAAAGAGCAAATATCAAGGGAAAAAGCTAGGTTTTTTCTGGGAAAACAGGTTGTGGGTTTTAGGGACCTGCTCTTCGTTATTGAAACTCTTTACTCGCTGGATTTAATTGGAGAAGGGGAGGCCCATAAATTTTTCCGCAAAATGCTGCAGAGTGATGAGAAAAAAGAAAAACTAGAAGAGATGCGGGTAAGTATTTGTGACCGGTATTTGGAAAAACTTATTAAGTAGAGTAAACCTGTAATGGAACTGGGGGGCTTTTCTGCCCCTCTTTTGTTTTCGTAGTATTAAACATTTGCAGGGTATGAAAGCTGCAAGAAACTGGCGAAGATGCCTAAAAGTAATATCCCCTTATGGAAAAAAAGGCTTGCTAAATAAACGGATCAGGGATAATATGTAAGGAAAAGGAGGAGTTCTTGTGGAAAACAAAAAGCTGGTTATGATCCCCGGTCCAACTCCCGTGCATCATTCCATTTTAAAAGCAATGAGCGAGGAAACGGCTTCCTTCAAGGATCCTGATTTTGTTGCTGACTTCCTTTCGGTCAACAATGACCTGAAAGAAATGTGGAAAACCGAAGGAGAAGTTTTTGTTATTGCGGGTTCGGGAACCCTTGCCATGGAGATGTCTCTGGTCAATATACTCGGTGAAGGGGATTCCGTCCTGGTCGTTTCTCATGGTTTTTTTGGAGACCGCTTTGTAGAAATTTGTGATTACAAGAATTATAATGTGGATGTTCTTGCCAGCCCCTGGGGCAAAATTGTCCCCCTGGAAAAAATCGAAGAGCAACTTAAAAAGAAAGATTACCGGGCTCTGGTAGTGACTCATGTTGATACTTCAACTGGAGTTAGGGCTCCTGCCTGGGAAATTGGAAAACTTTTAAAAGATAAATTCCCCGAGGTTTTGTATGTTCTGGACGGTGTTTGCTCAACGGGGGGAGAAAAAGAATATGTTGACGAGATGGGAGTGGATATTCTTTTCACTGCCTCTCAGAAAGCGCTGGGAGTTCCCCCGGGGCTTGCAATTATCTGGGCGGGTCCACGAGCGATAGAAAGAAGGAAAATCCTGGGCCGAATTTCTGATTATTACGTTGATTTTGATAAATGGCTCCCGATTATGCGCGATCCTTCGGGTTATTTTGGTACTCCCCCGGTAAATTTAATCTGGGCCTTAAAAGAAGCTTTAAGGTTAATCAAGGAAGAGGGACTGGAAAACCGCTTTGAAAGGCATCAACTGGATAGCCAGGCAATTCAATCAACCCTGGAGGACATGGGTTTTTCGATCCTTGCGGAAAAAACTTGTCGGGCTTCAACCATTTCCAATGTCCTTTATCCGGAGGGAATTGACTGTGAGGAATTCCGAAAGGCGCTTGTGAAAGAAGGGGTTGTGGTTGCTGCAGGCCTGGGTGAATACGCAGGTCGGCTTTTCCGCCTGGGACACATGGGCAATATTGACAGACACACAATTTCATCGGTTCTTGCTGCCCTGGAGAGAACCCTACACCGTTTAGGAAAAGGAGAAAAGCCCCTCCGATTTAACGCTAGGCTGTAAAATTTTGCTTGGTATTCTGCGAATTCCTTCAGACACTTTATTTGAGAAAAAGCCTGCAGACGCGGGCTTTTTTAATTCAACCGTTTTTTAAATGGGGAAAAGGTAAATTAATCCGGGCAGAAGGTAAAAAAGGAGAAAATAAAGAATTTAAACCTGTTAGAGTTAAATTTTTGCAGGAAAAAGACCGGGGGAGTGTTTTGCTTGGAAAAGGCAATTGAAGTTAAAAATTTACACAAGTCTTATGGTCAGGTTAAGGCTGTTGACGGTGTATCTTTTGATGTGCTTCGGGGAGAAGTTTTCACCCTGCTCGGGCCCAATGGAGCGGGGAAAACCACGACGGTTGAGATTCTTGAAGGGTTAAAGGAGCCTGATGATGGGGAGTTGATTGTTCTTGGTTAGAAATTAAAAACAATCACTCCTAAAATAAAGGACAGGATAGGCGTTGTCCTGCAAGAAAACCGTTTTATGGATAGAATAACCGTGGAAGAAACATTCAGCCTCTTTGCATCGTTTTTTCAAAAACCCTCTCCGCAAAAGATATTATCGCTAAGGTTGACCTGGAAGAGAAAGCCCGGGCACTGGTTGAAACCCTTTCTGGAGGGCAAAAATATAAAACTGGAAAACCTGATGTTTCGCCGTCCTAACCTGGAGGATGTTTTTATTGAACGTACCGGGAAGGGGTTGCGTGATTGATGAAACCTGAATTTTTGTTTTTCCGGGTTTTCCTTTTCAGGCTGGTTAGAGATAAATTTGCTTTTTTCTGGTCACTCATTTTCCCCATGTTTTTACTGGGGATAATGGTCCTTATTTTCGGGAATATTACTGGGGAACAGGTTACTTTTGAAGCGAGGGTAGCGGTTGTGGATGGGGATCAGGGGGAAATATCCGGGATTATGGTCGAGGTTCTGGAAAATATTGCTGCCGAAGAGGATACCTGGCTTGTTATTCCAACGTACTCTGATCTGGAGGTGGCAAAAGAAAGCCGGGGTGAAGGTATTTATCATGCTATCTTTCATATCCCCAGCGGATTTTCGGGAGATGTAATGGCCAACGTTGGTGGGCAGTTTATGGGTCAGGAAGAACTTCCAGCCGGAAGAATTGAAATTATCAGCCGGGAAGGAGTCCAGATTTCCAGCATTGTAGCCATGGCAATAGAGCAGGTTGTTGAAGTTTTTAATTCAGAACTTTTCCTGGAAACGGGACTTATGCTCCCTGAAGATAGAGTTGGGTTTGAAACTGAAATGGTTCAGCCTGAACCGGGTGCAAGGTCGCCTTTTAATTATGTTAATTATATTGTTCCCGGAATTATTTTAATGGCTTTCCTTTCTACGGGCTTAGATGAACTGGTAACCAATCTTACCTTCCCCCGGGACAAGAAAATTTTGCGACATTATTTTGCTACTCCCCTAAAGAGCAGGCAATATATTTGGGGTTTATTGCTATATATATTATTAATTTCCCTGGTTCAGTTGCTAATAATTTACTGGTTTGGCAGGTTCGTTTTTTCAGCCCAGATTAATTTCTTTTCACCAGCACCTCTTTTCTTCACTGTTTATTCTTTACTGGTGATTCTGGGGGTGGGTCTTTTGCTTGCTGCAGTTGCGAAAAATGCTGACGCTACTGGAAGAATAGGTAACATTATTTTTTATCCCATGATGTTTCTTGGTTGGCTTTATTTCCCCCTTGAAGGAATGCCTTTTTTATTAAGATCATTTCAGAGGTCAATCCAGTTACCTATTTAGTAAATGGCCTGCGGGATAGCCTGGGAGTGTTCCCGTCATCAACTTCCCTGCAAGCAAATATTTTGATTCCGGGCCTCTGGTTAATTGTAGGGATAATTGTAGAGATTAAGAGGTTCAAATGGGATTCGGCCAAATAATGGGGGGGGTTGGAGTTAATGAGAAGCCTATTTTGGATGTCAAAAACCCTGGGCAAAAACTTTTTTCGGGACAGGCAATCCCTGTTTTTTCTCTGGTTTTTCCCCTGGTATTCCTTTTGATTTTTGGTTTCATGTATTCTGACCAAACAACCGGTCCAAGGGATCCGGTCCTGGCGGTTTTTGCCGGCGAGAGTTTTGTCGATGTTGAAATAATTAACGAGGTTTTGCATAATACCCGGGAGTTAAACTTTTCTTATTATCCGGAAAAAGAGGGTATAGAAAGGGTTGTGGTTAACAGGGAAGCAAGTTTTGGTTTAATCCTGGAACAAAATGAACTGACCTTTCTTTTTAACCCGGTCCTTATCCAGCAAAACGCCAATTTTGAGGAAATGGCCAGGGGAATTAAAGCAAGTTTTGAGCGGGAAAAAGGGGGGGCGGTGAGGTGATAGTAGTTGAAAAATCGGCCCTTACTCTACCTGGCCAGCAGGGATTTTCTCCTCTGGAATATATTTTGCTCGGAACTATTGCAATCGCAGTTGTATCCTCTGGTCTTTTTGCCATTACCGGGTTTTACCTGACCTTCCTGGAAAAAGGCGTTTTACGGCGGATGGCCGCAACTCCTTTACGAAAAGGAGATTTTTTCCTTGGTTTGATTTTTACCCGGGTTGTGGTAGCAGTGTTTGGAGCGGTTTTGATAATAGTGGTGGGGAGATTGTTATTTAACTTTACTCTAAATTTTAGTTGGGTCTTTTTTATTCCTTATGTCATGGTTTCCACCCTTTTAATGATGGCCCTGGGGGTTTTAATAACACTGGTATTTAAAAACCGGGAGAATGCAAATCAATTTGCCGGTTTCCTGGTTACAGTTATGATCTTTTTTTCCGGTATCTATCTCCCCGTCGAATTTTTACCCGATTATTTGCAGCGGATAAGCAACTTCCTCCCTTTAACCCA
This sequence comes from Halobacteroidaceae bacterium, assembly GCA_003554585.1. GTDB lineage: Bacteria > Bacillota > Halanaerobiia > B1SED10-174 > B1SED10-174 > T1SED10-26. The sequence continues at coordinate 8,842 of PWGV01000109.1, forward strand.
TGTAGCAACAGGTTTGCGGGGAACTATGGGGATTGAGCCCCTTGTCTTCTCCGAGTATTCCTTAAACATTGTTGGTATGCTTGTAATATCCATAGCTTTATTGATATTTGCCGCCTGGAGAAGTAAATGGGGAGAGAAGAGGGCTTAGGAGGTTTTATCCGGAGATTTGCTCTCTGATAAACTGTAATTACCGGGTTTTTTCTAAAAAACCCCAAATAAGTTCTTGACAGGGGGGGCTTCCCGTGATAAGATTACAGTTGCGCTTCAAAAGTGGTCTTTGAAAACTGAACAGCGCCAGACGAGAGTGGATGCTATAGAGCATCACCAAAATAAGAGAGTTTCAAGGATTAAACGGAGAGTTTGATCCTGGCTCAGGACGAACGCTGG
>PWGV01000091.1 GCA_003554585.1 Halobacteroidaceae bacterium
AGCTGGCAGGCTTTTCCCTTCAGGTTGGTTTTGTGCGCAGTATAGCTCCCTCCTATGCAGTCCCGCTTATAGGATTTCGGGTTGTTAGAACAGACCTTTGAAACTTTCACTTCTTCCTAGGGAAGTGAAGAAAGAAAAGGGTGTGGTTTTATGCAGGTAAGAATTGAAAAAAGGCCGGAAATAAAACTGGTGGTGCCTGTTGCTGTAAATCGAGAAGCAGAATCCGAAGTGATTTCCCGTTTGGGCAGGAATTCGAAGAATTTTCACCAGACATCAAACAACCGGGATCCAATACCGGCTAAGAACTGCACCTAAAAGGAGATGAGGGTTCCCATTATTGCTTAACAGGTTTCCGGGTCAGGGAAGTTGAAGATTTACCGCTAAACTTTTTTGCCAAAACCCTTCCAGAGGGCACTTATGCTGTCTTTTATTTCAAAATAGTGCAAATTGGATACCCCCAGGCCTACAAAAAAATAAATAAGTGGCTGGAGGAAAATACTCCCGAAGGTGCCGAAGCCCATAAAAAATTTGAAGTCCAGGTTTACGACAACCGTTTTAAGGGAATGGATAATCCTGAGTCGGAAATAGATTTTCTAATACCGATTTTTTAACAGAAACACTGGGAAATAAAAGATCATCTAAAAAGAACAAATCAAAATTAAAAGTTTTAGACAAAGCTATGGGGACAGGGGCTTATCTTGCTAATTTCTTAAAATAGGGGCATTTTGTAGCAGAATATGACTTTTCCTCTCAAATGGTTGATTAGGCAAGGAATAAATTAGAAACAGAAGAGAAAAACTTCTCGGTTTTTTCGGGAGTTTTAAAAGATTTTAAAACCGGGGGAAAGTTTGACCTGGCGATCTGCCTAAATGGTTATTTTCAGTACCTGATGGACCTTCCACGGGTAATCAGTAATTTAAAAAGTGTCCATGAGGGCCTTGGAGGTGGAGTGATATAAATAATCTCCCTACCTGGTCTGGAGATTTTTTTGAGAACCCTCCCGGGAAAACTTGATGCAAAATGGGCAAAAAAGAGAGAAGATATCGCTGTTTATCCAGGGCGGCCGGGATTAACAGGTTACCCAGGAAGATTTTACAATGTTGTAGGAAGTTCTGGGCGATAGAGAAGATGTAATTTTTTCTCTGTTCCCTGATTTAAACCACATCCTTCATACCCGTGAAAGAATGGCTATTCCTGGGGAGTATTTACAGATTTGCCATGTAGATTTTAAAGTTCTCAAAGAAATCCTTGACTGGATTGAGGTAAAGTAACAGTAAAATTAAAAAGAAATTAGCTTTCGAAGTTAGCCGATTGTGAATGGAAAAAACTGAAGGACAAAGATCTCCCTATTCCATTTTGTTCATGGGTTATGGGGGGCTTTGTCCTTTAATAAAAATGGGGGAGAAAAATCGAATCTCCGGTTTTTTTCTTGTTGAGGAAAATCTAAGAGAAAATTGTATGTTTTATTCCGGATATTTCCCAGGGCAATTCAAAAAAAAGAAAGGAACAAAACCAAAAAATAAAGATAAGGAAAGGGAAACATTAAAGCTTGTAAACAACTGGGAAGGAAGAAATTAAGATTTCCTGAGCAAATTGACCCAAAGATGTCAAAAAGAAACCTAAAAGAAAGCGAGGCTTTTACGCCCGCTTTTTTATTTTCTCAGAATTCAAATTAAAAATGATTTCGAGGGAGGGGTAGAAAACTTATTTTTTGTTTTTTGTTGCTTTGGTAGATAAGGATGCCGAAAAATGGGAAAAGATTTTTGGGATATAAGAGGGGTTAGTTAATAGAATTGAAAAAGAGTTTCACCTAAATCAGGCCTTTAATTTAACAAAAAGAAAAAAATCCGATAAAAATATCACAAGGAAAGTTGAATTTCGGTTAGGGGTTAATGATGGAAGCAAAAAAATGAGAAAACAAGTTTACCAGTTAAGCAAGATCTTAAAACACTGAAAAGCAAAAATGACTTGAATAAGTTTTAGGATTTTAGGGTTTAGATTAAAAATTGAGGGGGCAAAAAAAGGTGAGAAAAAGAGAACTTATGCTAGTATTTATAATCACAACGGGATTTTTGCTGGGAGGAGGTTGTAATTGGTTTTCCAACAACAATGATGTGAACCTGACAATTAATATTGAAGGTGAGGGGCAGGTTTTCCCTGAAAGTGGTACTTTTGGGTTTAACTCTACAGTAGAACTTGAGGTAAAGCCCCGGGAGGGCTGGAAATTTGTTGAATGGGAAGGGAATAATAAAAATGATGTTATTCCCATCCTGGGAGAACCAGAAAAATTTTCAATTCTAATGAATTAAGATAAATAAATTTCAGCAGTTTTTGAAGAATTTGATGATCCTGTAACTTTAAACATGGATATTGAAGGGAAAGGGGAAGTTTTCCCTGATGGAGGAATATTTGAGCGTTATACAACAGTTAAGCTTATCGTAGAACCGGAAATAGGTTGGATTTTTGCTTCCTGGGAAGGGGATGATTTTAATGATGTTACTGTGGTTGACGAGGAAGAAGGGCAGTATAGTATTGAACTGGATAACGACAAAGATTTAATTGCAATTTTTGATAATGTTCCCCTGACTGTTCCGGATAATTATTCTACAATCCAGGAAGCAATAAATGCTTCTTCGGATGGAGATGAGATAATAGTATCGCCTGGAACTTACCAAGAAAATATTAATTTCAATGGTAAAAATGTGGTTTTAAGAAGTGAGGATCCTGAAGATGATGATGTTGTCCAAAATACGGTAATTGATGGCGACAATCAGGGAAGAGTAGTGACTTTTGAAAATGGAGAGGATACTGGAGCAAAACTATTGGGATTTACAATTACGGGCGGGCACTTAAATACTGAAAATGGGGGTGGGATATATATAACCGAAGGCTCTTCCCCGCTTATTAAGGGAAATATTATCAAAGACAACTCAGCCCGGTATGGAGCAGGGGCATGTGTTAATAAAGGTTCTTCTCCTGTTTTTACCGACAATTGGTTTTTAAATAACCAAGCAAACCAGAACCGTGGTGCTGCAATCTATCTAATTGATGGGTCCTCAGTAAGTATTGAAGGAAATAAATTTGAAGACCATGAGGATTTTGACCGGGTAATAAGAATTGGCAGCGCGTATTCAGATGAATCCTCTGCCAGTATCACCCAGAATATAATAACAAATAATGAAACCAGTCATGGTGCAGGAGGAATTCTGGTAACAGCAGAATCAACGGCTATTATTTCGGGAAATATAATAACACGTAATGTTGCCAGGGGAGATGAAAATGGAGGAGCTATCTCTGTAAATAGAAGTTCTGTGGTGGATATTTTGGAAAATTTCATTTCTCAAAATTCAGGCAATCGCCATGGGGCAATTACGGTTTTTCGTAATTCCGAAGCAAGGATATTTGACAATACAATTTCTTATAATCAGGCCGGGGAAAAAGGGTCTGATTATGGTTCGGGAGGCGGGATTTCTGTAATTAGTTATTCCTACGCTGAAATAACTGGAAATGAAATAAAACACAATGAAGCCTGGAATAATAACCACGGTGGAGGAGGAATAATAACCACGGTGGAGGAGGAATAATTGTCGCCAGTGGTTCGGAAGCAATCATTGAGGACAATGATATTCTGGAGAACTTTGCCTACCGGCGTGGAGCTGGAATTTACCTATCCTATGGAAGTGATTACCCGAGAGTTGAAATAACAAATAATAGGATTTTGGGAAATAATGCGGAGGACCAACAACAAGCCCGGGGGGGAGGGATCGCTTTATTTGGTGGTGTATCAACCATTTATGGGAACGAAATTGAAAACAACTTTGCTTACGAATTTGGCGGAGGGGTTTATATTCATGATGAGGTTCCTGTTTTTGGCCCCGATGAAGTACCCTGGGAAAGAGGCCACTGTCCTACTGGTTCGGAAGACTACAATCTTTATAGTGGGAACTCACAGGGGAATAATGAATACAAGGGAAATGATGTGTTTTTTAATGAAAATAAGAAATAGTCAGTTTAATCCTGAAAAAAAATTTAAGCAAAGGTAAAAAGGCCCTCATAATTAATAAAGGGGGCCTTTTTCTGTGCGACGGACAGTCGCATCCGTTGTGGAAAAACACAACAATATTGCTGTTAAGAACAGCGACTAAGTTACCAGAGGAACCTAAGCGGGGAAGTGGGGGGGAATAATAAAAAAAGCCCGGGAACTTCCTTTTTTGCAGGAAATAAGCTATATTAAGAGAAAGAACCTGCAGGGAGAAATTAATATGATTGTTTCAGGAATAATTTTTGGAAAATTATATTCTTTTTTTTGGTTCTCCTCCAAATGAGTACAGTTGACATTCAATAATTATTCTTAAGATTTATTGCCTGAAAAATTTAATTTTGACCTTAAAATACTCTTCATCATGGAACCCTCTGGCCTTTCTTTTTACTACTCCGATTGTGTTATTGTAAGCTTCAATTAACCCGGTATGTATTGGGTAGAAACAATAATTCAAAAGACCTACAGAATGCTTCTCCAAAGAAGTTGCAAATTTATCAAGTTCCGGTATTTCTGATTCTCTAGCCAAAGCACACCAACGGCGGAGAGCCGAGAGGAAGGATGGAAGGGTCACATTATTCCAGAGGGCTTGTAGCTGTTCTTTCAGGAGATAGACTGTGTTAAGGTTTTCATTGTTTTCTAATAATTCCTTCAGTCTTTCCTCCCCATCTCCCCATAATTCTTCTTTGTTTTTTAGCAGCAATAACCGCTTTCCTTTGAATAAGTCTTTTTCTTCCTTTGTAGCACCGCGGAATTCCCGGCGGCGAATTTTATCTATTAGTTTATGGTAGTTACTGATGATATGAAATTTATCATAGACAATCTTGGCCTGGGGACGATATTTTTGGACAACATTAATATAGGCCTGCCACAAATCAATTGCCACAGCTTTAATATTTTTTGCTTGCTCCCCAAATTCTTCAAAAAATTGTGCTACCGCTTCTTCTTCTCTTCCTTCAACAATCCTTAGAAGCTCCTTTTTTTCCAGGTCATAAATCACAGTAAAGTACTTATGTCCTTTCTTGCGAGCCACTTCATCTATGCCGATGATCTGCACCTGGTCCAGAGGTAATTCTTCCTCGGCTGAAGGAGGAATTTTCGGTTAGGATTCTGGAGGGATATTAATGGAACTTGAATTTAGAGAATTGCGGAAAGAAGATTATGGTCAGGTAAAAAATATAATCAATGAAACCTGGAATTTCGAAAGTTATTCCGATAATTCCGGGCAGGTGGGATCTGCACTGGAAATTTACCTGTGCAACTGTTTGCTCCAGCAGAATTACTTCCGGGTTGCCCTGGAGAAAGGGGTTCCGGTGGGTCTTATTCTGGGGCGGATAAATAGAGATTTCAGGCCCTGGAAGCAAATCCCCCACCTGTTTCCTCTTATTTGGGCCGGGTTAAAATTTTGCCTGCGAATTTTAAGCGGGAAAAAATTCATTCAGCAGGCCCTGGAGGAGCGCAGAGCATATGGTAAACTTCTCCGGGAAGGAAAAGGGATTTTTGACGGGGAGGTAGTTTTATTTATCGTTTCCCCTAATGAGAGGGGAAGGGGACTGGGGAAAAAACTGATTTTTGAGTTTCTGGATTACTGCCGGAAGAAAAATCTCAATCGCATCTACCTTTTTTCCGATACCTCTTGCAATTATGGATTTTACGATAAAAATGGGTTTTTTAGGACTGGAGAGGTTACTGCCCGGGATTTTGCTGAAAATGGGAGTGATTCTATGAAGGTTTTTCTTTATGAATACCATTTCCCAAAAAACCAGAATAAACCCTGAGGAGATAATTAAAGCCTTTCTGATTTGATATTGTATCCTGTGGCAGGACCCGGAGGAAAAGGTTACTGTTAAATTACTTTGGGAAAGAAGAAAGATAGAACTCCTTTTTTATAATAAGAAAAAAGAGAAAGCTTCCAAAGGAATTAGCTATTCTTATTTCTTTTGTGCTGGAACAGTAAAAAAACACAACAAAAGGAAAGAAAACCTGGAATTTGAGGTTCTCCAGAGCATTCTTGGTTGGATTGGGGAAAAATAAGGAAGGAAATCTGCTGGATCAAAAAGAGCTATAAGATTAAATTATAAAAGAGGGCAAAGGCCTTCCAATTGTTTTTGGAACAAATTCAGGGGGAGGTCTTTGCCCTAAATTAACTAAGACATCCCGTGTAAAGTAAGAATTTGGAAAATGGTCCATGTTTTCTGTAGGTAGGCATGGCTGGGGATTCCGGTCTATGACAACCTGTTCAAAGGACTGAATAACCCCGAGTCAAAAATAGAATTCCTTTTTCCTCTTTTTTTAAAGGAGAAAGGGATAATTTTTAACTCCCAGGTCCCAGAAAATTGAAAAAGCCGGGGTTAAAAGGGTTCATTGTGGGAGTGATAAAAAATTGGAAAAAACCAAAGTGGGGACTTTAACAAATTATTTGATAGGGGAATCTGTAAAAATCCCTTTCCCGTTTAAATACAGTCTCTTTTGCCAGGGAAAAATTCTCTTGGGGTTGATCAGGGGGAGAGAAGCAAAAAAAACCCGGGAACTTCCTTTTTTGCAGGAAATAAGCTATATTAAGAGAAAGAACCTGCAGGGAGAAATTAATCTGATTGTTTCAGGAATAAATTTTGGAAAATTATATTCTTTTCTAATCAAATTTTAATAATCCCTGAATTGGTTTTGAATTTTTTGGTGTTATGATGACCATAGTAAAAAGAAAGGGAGGTTATCATAATGGTTACCTTTGAACAAGTAGAGAAACTTCGTCAAAAAACCAATATTTCTTACGAGGAGGCCAAAAAAGCGCTGGAGGAAACTAACGGGGACCTGCTGGAAGCGGTTATTAACCTGGAAAGACAAAACCGTATCCAATCCCCCAGGTCAGGTGGGTACTATAATTCCAAGGAAGAGACGGCCCGGGAAAAAGAAGTTTTTTCTTCGGAAAAAACAACTTCCCGCAAAGAAAAATCTTCTTTAGGAGAGAACATCACCAGTTTTTTCAAGTGGCTGGGCAACATAATCCACAAGGGCAACATCAATAATTTTGAAGTAATTAAAGATGGCCAGAGGATTATGATGCTCCCCCTTACAGCGTTAGCACTCCTACTGCTCTTCGCTTTCTGGGTGGTAATACCCCTGGTTGTGATTGGCCTGGTTTTTGGTTACCGGTTTCAGTTTAGCGGGCCGGATTTAGATAGAACCGGTGCTAACCAGACCATGACCAGAGTCTCCGATGCAACCCTGAAAGCAGTGGACAGCGTTGTTGATGCAGCAGAGAACCTATCCAGGGACTCCAAGAAAAATAAGGGTGAAAAAGATGGAGCGGATACTGATTATTGAGGATGAAGAAAAATTAGCTCGCTTTGTAGAACTTGAACTGAGTTACGAGGGCTACAAAGTGGAGAAAGCCCTTGAAGGCAGGGAAGGGTTGGCGCTTGTAAAAGCCCAACCCTTCGACCTGATTCTCCTGGATATTATGCTCCCCGGTTTAAACGGGATCGAGGTTTTAAGGAGGATCCGCCAGTTCTCTGATGTCCCCATAATTTTACTTACCGCCCGGGATACCGTGGTGGATAAGGTAACGGGACTGGATACCGGTGCAGATGATTATATCACCAAGCCATTTGCCATCGAGGAATTGCTGGCCAGGATCAGGGTGGCCCTGAGGAAAAAAAGAGAGCAAAAAGGAGCTTCCCAAATTTTAGAGGCGGGAAAATTAAAACTTGATTTGCAGGCCCGTGAAATCCGAGTGGATTCTCAGCCGATTGATTTAACCAAAAAAGAATTTGACATCCTGCAGCATCTTATGAAGAATAAAAATATTGTTTTAAGGCGGGAGGTTCTCCTGGAAAGAATCTGGGGTTATGATTTTGACGGGGGGACAAATGCCGTTGATGTATATATCCGCTACCTGCGGGCAAAGATAGAAGAACCCTTTGGCTTGAAATTCATCCACACCGTACGTGGAGTGGGGTATGTGATTAAAGATGAGTAGTAAAAAGAAACCCTATGCTTCGGGAAAAGGTTTATCGGATAGGATCAGGTCCTCCATGGTTTTAAAACTAAATCTGCGGATTCTGGGTATTCTCCTGGCGGGTTTTATTTCAATGAATATTATCCTTTCCCTGATGTTCATGGGGATTATTCTCTGGCAGGCAGAAACCGGAGCTCAGAGCATTATTGATAATTATGGTTTTGAAGACGCTTTAACGGAGGGTCATTTTTCTGCCCGGGATTATGAAGTGGTCCAGGTTGAACAGGGAGAGGGGGGTTTTCGATTACCGTCTTCCCTGCAGAGAAGATTACCCCTGGGTTTTTTAGATGCCAGGCGAAGAATTTCCACTCCCGGATTAAGCCAGCGAATTCCCTGGGGTGAACGATTGGAACAGACCAGGTACCACCTGGGTTTTTCCCTGGGGGGAGAAGTTTACCAGCTTAATTATCCCCTGAAAGAGGGTTTAAGTATTTTTTCCAATTTTATGCTGGTAATATTTGTAGGCCAGTCTCTTTTCATCATCGGCCGGATTGGGAAAAATACCAGGGTGATAAGAAAAACTCTCCGGCCCCTGTCAGAAATGGCAGAAACGGCAAAAAATCTACAGGAAAACATGGCTAAATTGGGTTCAAATCCAGCAGGAGTAGCGCTTCACAATTTAGCCGGTGCGATTAAAACAATTGATGCTCGCAAACTTCACAGGAGGATTTCCGTGGATTCCTCCCAGAATGAGCTCAAAGACCTTGCCCATGCAATCAATGACATGCTTAACCGGATCAACCAGGCTTATGAATCCCAGGTTCGCTTTGTTTCCGATGCCTCCCACGAACTAAGAACCCCTATTTCGGTTATCCAGGGGTATGTGGGTTTACTGGACAGGTGGGGTAAGCACGACGAGAAAACTTTGGAAGAATCAATTAGTGCAATCAAGAGTGAAACGGAAAGCATGAAAGTTCTTGTGGAGCAGCTCCTTTTCCTGGCTCGGGGGGATAATGAAACCATTCAGTTACACAAAGAAATTTTTGACAGCTGTGCAGTAGTTGATGAGATAGTAAAAGAAACCCGACTTATTGACCCCAACCATGTTTTTGAAACTCAACTGGATAGCCCGGCCTATATTGAGGCCGACCAGCAGTTAATCAAGCAGGCGGTCCGGGTTCTCGTTGATAACAGTATCAAGTATACTCCTGCCG
>PWGV01000211.1 GCA_003554585.1 Halobacteroidaceae bacterium
CTTGGCAAGGTTGTGCTCTACCAGCTGAGCTACTTCCGCAGATGGTGGAGGGAGAAGGATTTGAACCTTCGTAGGCGTGCGCCGGCAGATTTACAGTCTGCTCCCTTTGGCCACTCGGGCACCCCTCCAGACGCAATAATATTTTAAAGCAAGGGCCCGTTAATGTCAAGGAAAAAATCCTTTGACTTTACTTACTCCCTTCCACCATTGCTGGGAGAAAATAAAGTGAGCCCGGAAACCGGGCTCACTCTGTTATGTGCTTTTTTCAAAAACTTCTAGAATGTTACGTGGAACCCTGAACCTATATGGAAGCCATAGCCCGGCCACAGGGAAGCTCCAACTTCAATATTGGGCTTGAAAACCCAGTCAGGGCGACCAAGTGCCTCCCCAAGATCGATTCCGAAGTGGCGGAGGTCAAATTCATAACCTGCTCCGGCAAAAGCGCTGGTTGTGTAAATTCCCCACCAGCGGTAACCGGCTCCACCGAAACCGTATACGTTCCACATGGGTTCCCGGAGCACCCGGTAAATAATTTTACCTGCAAAGCCACCCCCGAGGATCCCCTGAACGGCAAAAGCATCGCCCACATCAAAAATCGCGGAAAGTCCGCCGAAGGGATGGTTGTACTGAGTTCCGAGTCTGAACTGCCCCTCCTGGGCTTGAACTACCTGCGGTACCATGAGCAACGCCAGAAGAACAACACCAACTACAATTCCTATGGACATTTTTCCTTTCATTAAATAGTTCCTCCTTTCTTTTTGATCAAAGATGTCTGCCTTTCTGAACAAAAATCCTTAAAAGCAATAGTTTAACAAACTAACGCTCTATACCATTATTTCTATAAATGTTATTCTTATCCTTCTTTCCCTTTTATTTAATTTTTATGTGCTTCCCTTCATCTCCTTAATTTTTGTTTGCCTCCCCCGTAAAAGAATAGAAAAAAATAAGTTTTAATTCCGGAATGGTTTAACTAGAATATAAATTAAGGCCAGGGCCATAACCGGGATTATTGCGTTTTGAGCCAGGGACAACCCCCAATACCCGGTTTCAGAAACCCTTAAAAATTCCACCAAGAACCGGTAAATTCCGTAAAGAAAAAAAAAGCTGAAGAAAACGATACCTTTAGGATAGTTTCTTCTCTGCATAAAACTTAAAATCAAAAAAACCAAAAACATGGCACCGACAGAGTAAAGCTGCGTTGGATGCCGGGGAATATTATCTACCGCTGGAAAAACTACCCCCAAAAAAGTTTCCGTGGGGATCCCGTAACAACATCCATTCAAAAAACAACCTATCCTGGTAATTCCATAACCAAGTGCTATATAGGGGGAAATAAAATCAAGAAATTTTAACATGGAAATCTTTTTGAACCGGGCATAGAAAAAACCACCCAGCAAAGGGGCAATAAATCCACCGTAAAAGGTTAAGCCTCCGCTTCTGACTGCAAAAATTTCCACCAGGTTCTGGCTGAAGTAATCCCATTGCAGGATAACATAAGCCAGGCGGGCTCCTATCAGGGCGAGGATAATTGTCATTATGGCCACATCGTAAACATGGTCCTTCTCAAAACCCTCTCGGGGAGCCTGCCTTTGGGCCAGGTATATGCCCAGCAAAAAAGCAAAAAAAATCATTACCCCGTATGAATAAACTGGAAAACCAGCTATTTCAAATAAAATTGGTCTCATCTTTTACCCCCTGAATTTTTTTCCAGTCTTTATTATTTCTTTTTTCTCCTCTCCCCCCCAAAATCCCTCGTTTACTCCAAAATATTGTTTGATATTTCCAGGATAGATTGTTTTTATCTCCCTTTTATAGTTGACATATGCCCATTATAGTTTTATAATAGTTATGAACATATGTTGCTTTGGTTTTTCCCCATCCATGGAAATAAAAGGGGGTGAGAAAAATGATCGCAATTTCAACCCTGGGAAAAGAAGCCCATTCCCAGGTTGACAACCGCTTCGGCCGCAGTGAATATTTTGTTTTCTTTAATCCAGAGAACGGAAATTTCACGGGTCAGGAGAATCCTTTCTCCTCCGAAGGGAGCGGAGCAGGAGTTCGAACCGCACAGTTTTTAGCGGAAAAAAACACCGATATTCTACTGACCGGGAATGTCGGCCCCAAGGCAATGCAGGTCCTCAGGTCAGCAGGAATCAAGGTCTGCCCGGGAGCCAGCGGTACAGCAAAAGAAGCCTTGGAAGCCTTTCAGGCCGGGAAATTGAAACCTGCTGATTTTCCCAGTGTTGAAGCTAATTTTGGCAAAGGCAAATTCAGGAGAGGGCGAGGATTTTAAGGAGGTAAACTTATGAAAATAGCTATTTCTACAGAAAACGGTTATGTTGCACAACACTTTGGGCGCTGCCCCGAATACACCCTTGCTACAATCGAAAAAGGAAAGATCACCAGTAAAGAAACAATTAAAAACCCCGGCCATAAGCCCGGATTTTTGCCGAAGTTTCTCTCCGAAAAAAACGTCAACTGTATAATTTCGGGTGGAATGGGGCAAAGAGCCAAGTCCCTTTTTACCGAAAAGGAAATCGATACCCTGGTTGGAATTACCGGTTCTGTTGATGAAGTTCTCCGGGATTTCTCCCAAGGAAACCTTTTTCCTGGAGAAGATTTGTGCGACAGATAAACTAATTTAGCAACTTTTAAATCAAGAAAGGAGGGATGCAATATGCCTCGTGGCGATAGAACTGGACCTGTCGGTTCTGGACCAATGACCGGAAGAATGGCCGGCTATTGTGCTGGTTTTCCTCGACCCGGTTTTGCAAACCCGGCTTATCGAGGAGGACCCGGTTTCGGCGGCGGTGGCCGGGGTTACCGGCACATGTATTATGCCACTTCTCTTCCTGGCTGGGCCCGTTTCGATTCTCCGGCCAGATGGGATTGGGGAGGTCCTGTAAATGCTCCAGAAGATACTTCCTTCCAAACGCTCAGTACCGAGCAAAAAAGAGAGATAATGGAAAACCAGGCTCGGAACCTAAAACAGCATCTTAAAGAACTTGAAGAAGAAATTGATAAGCTTAAAGAAGATTAAAAAAATCCTGGCCGGTGGAATTGAAGACGCTTGTTACTCTGAAGCTTCTATTCCACCGGTTCCTTTTTATAGCTCTTTTTGATTTTCCATAAAGAGGTGAAAAATAATGGAAATAGTTATCGCCAGCGGCAAGGGGGGTACTGGCAAAACAATTATAGCTACCAATCTGGCCAGAGTCCTTCAGGAAAACCTGAGCGAAAACCTTACCCTGATTGATTGCGATGTAGAGGAACCCAACGTGCATTTATTTTTTCCAAAGCAAAAAGTAACAAAAGAAGCGGTGAAAATTCAAGCTCCTGTAGATATAGATACCCAAAAGTGCAATGGCTGCGGAAAATGTGTTGAGATTTGCAATTTTAATGCCCTGGCTAAAGTCAAAAACAATGTCTTAATGTTCAGGGACCTCTGTCACGCCTGCGGGGCCTGCTCTTTTATTTGCCCCACGGGGGCAATATTGGAGGGCGAACGGGAAATCGGGGAAATCTTCCACAGTCGGGGGAAAATGAATTTACATTACGCAGCACTAACCTGCGGGGAAGGAGGAATGTCCCCCCGCCTGATTAAAAAAGCCCGAGAAGAAGGCCGCGATGGGGTCAATATCCTCGATTCTCCTCCTGGAACAGCCTGTCCTGCAGTGGAGTCTGTAAATAATACTGATCTCTGTATACTGGTAGCTGATCCCACTCCCTTTGGTTTGCACGATCTAAAACTTGCGGTAAACATGTGCCGAACCCTGGGTCAGGAGCCCGTGGTTGTAGTCAACCGGGCCAATTACCGCGACCAGGAATTAAAAAAATACTGTCAAACAGCTTCCCTGGAAATCATCGGTGAAATCCCTGACGACAGAGAAATCGCCCGCATATATTCCCGGGGTGAACTTGTGGTTGAGAAAAATCCCACCTATAGAAAGCTTTTTTCTGAACTGGGGGAAAAAATAATAAACCGGGCCAAACAGGGTTGCCCCGTAAAAAGACCCGCGGAAGATATTTTCTCCTCAGCAAACTGTAATTGGGAACAACCAAAAACCATCTCAAACAGCTCGGAAAAAAGGAGCAACAATGAGCTACCTGAACTGGTTGTTATAAGCGGGAAAGGGGGCACCGGGAAAACTTCCCTTGTTGGAGCTTTTGCAGCCCTTGCAGAAAAAACCGTTGTAGCCGATTGTGATGTTGATGCTTCGGACCTGCCCCTTCTTCTCAACCCTGAAGTTGAAAACTGGGGTTTGTTCTCGGGGGGGATTCTTGCCGAGATTGTCCAGGAACATTGCAGCAAATGTGGCCACTGTCAAAGCCTGTGTAGGTTTGAAGCCATTTCACACAATGACTCCAGCTTCGTTATCGATCCCCTGGCTTGCGAGGGTTGTGGGCTTTGTAGCCTTGCTTGTCCGAATGATGCAATCAAACTACAGCCCGCGATTAACGGGGAGTGGTATACCTCCAGAATTAGATTTGGAAAAATGGCTCACGCAAGATTGGGTCTTGCAGAGGAAAATTCGGGTCGTCTGGTTAGCCTGACCCGAAAAAAAGCAGGTTCACTTGTTGATTCGCCTCTGTACCGGGAAATCCTTATAGACGGTTCTCCCGGAACCGGGTGTCCCGTTATCGCTTCTCTTACCGGGGCCAGGTATGCCCTTTTGGTTACCGAACCTACCCTTTCTGGCCTGCACGACCTGGAAAGAATAATAGATTTAACCTGTTTTTTCCGAATTCCTGCCGGAGTTGTGGTTAACAAGTGGGATATTAATCAAGGAATTGCCAGGAAAATAGAGAAATATTCTTTAGAACGGGAAATTGACTTCCTCGGGAAACTCCCCTACGATGAAAAAATAACCCTGGCCCAGATTAATAAACAAACCATCATCGAATATTCTCCAAACTGCACCCTTGCGGGAGAAATCAAAAAGTTGTGGGAAAAAATTCTTGCCCTGCTCGAAAAAAAGCGGGAGCAAGGAAAAGTCCCTTAATCCTGTCATTTTAAAAATTTCTCAGTCAGGAGGAAAAAACATGCCCAGACCCCCCAAAGTCCGCCGGGTGGAACACATCCCTGAAATAACCTATTTTAAACCCCAGGGTGTTCCCCTGCGCAATTTAGAAAAAATAGTTATTTCTTTTGAAGAATTGGAGGCGATCCGGTTAAAAGATAAAGAGGGCCTGGACCAGCAGGAAAGCGCAGTAAGAATGGGGGTTTCCCGCCCCACCTTTCAACGGATCCTTACTTCTGCCCGGGCCAAGGTAGCTGAAGCCCTTACCCAGGGTAAAGCTATCCGGATAGAAGGGGGCACTTTCCAGATAACAAGAAAAGGCCGCAGAGGCGGCGGCCCTCCCTGGAAAACATAATATTTTTCTCTCCCCTTTTTACTCCTGCTCAACCATCCCTCAAACTTCGGGAGAATGCCCTTCAGTTTGATTACAGGAATTGTTCCACTTTAATTTCGTATATAAGGTTGTCAAAATCAAGTTCACCCTGGGGAATAATAGCTGCGTGAATAACTCCTTCCTCTCCATGCAAAAAGTCAGTTATACCGAAAATCCTCTCTGCAATTACGTCTTCTCCGACATAAAAAAATTCAATGGAAAAAGCGACCATGGAATAATTTTCTACAGTTTTATTTTTCATGGTTCCATCAACTATTAACATTCCGTGCATTGGACTAAAGGAAAGCTCTCCACAAACAAACCCTGGTTCAATCCAGCCAGCAACTTCGGGCCCCGGTAGGGGCTCTTCCTATTTTTCCAGGATCCCCTGGGCCAATTGGAACCGTTCCCTGGGATCCCCAGCAGAATATTAACGCTGTAGAATTCTTCAAGCTCGGGATGATAAAGAGGCGCCCCTTCTTCCTGGCAGAACTTGTTCTGGTAACCGGTTTCAGCAGGATAAATATAAATAGCAGAATAGATATCACCGATTTCTTCAGCCAGAAAGCCAACCCCCGGACCCGGTGGAGCGTTAAATATGATCCCGCCATCGTGGCCAAATGGAGAGTCCATTTTTTCATAGTATTCCAGCCCTGGATTAACTCCTCTCAAGGAATAGAAGTTAAGAGGTATCCTCTCTCCAAGAACTATTCTTCCGCCCCTTCCTAAATTAGACATTAAAGTCAGGGGCAGCCCCTCAAAATCCGAGGCTCACTGGGCAAAAAAGACCTCCTGAGTATAAATTTCCCCGTCAACCATAACCGCACCCGGGGCTCCTTGCTCCTGGTCAAACCAAGTGAGCAGCGATTTCTGGAGCAAAAATTTCAAATTCCTCAGTTTTAGTTATATTCTATGTAACGTGATGGGATAGCGTCGGGCTTAAAGCAATTATTTCATTGATATTTACCTCTGCTCGGGAAATCGAATTTGTGGCGAATATGCCAATTAATAAGAGAAAAAAATAATATTAAAAGACCAACCTTTTTTGTTTTAAAACCCATGCCTTTCCCCTCCCTCCCTCCATTTATCCTTCCCCCCCCCATATATATTGGGGGAGAATTTTATTATAACTCAGTAAAATTCTCCCCCAGGAAAAAAGAATCAGTTCATATTGAAACAGTAGAATTTAATCAATTGGTTGTAGGGTTCCTAAAGGTGTAAGATAAAACAACGCATCGTTTTGGGGCCTAATAATAACCCCTCCTGCTCCTGCCTGTTCAGTTTCCCAAAAGTGCAATTCAAAGTCGACATCGGAATTCTCTTCAGCATATTGCAAGCCGGTATCCAAATCGAAGAAATAATCCTTATTTACCAGGATTTCATCTAAAGAGATTTCTACTGTCCCGTCAGTTTTAAAAGTAATAATACTGAATACCCAACCATCAGAATTATAATAGCTCATATCAACAATTAACATTTTCCCATAATTGCCTTCTGTTGTTTTAAAAAATAAAATCCTATTTATAAACTCATCCTCTCCATGGCTAACCTGGTAATCAACAGGAGATTCATCATTTAATTTATCTTCATCATCAGCATCTTTTATGGATGAACGGGTATAAATGTCGCGTTCAATTTCTTCAGAAAAAATTGCTTTTACAGTTTTATCTTCATTCATATAGACATTCGTTTTTGGAACTGTTGAGCTGCCAACATCGCCTTCCCATTCACTGAAATCTCAGGCAAAGGATGATTTCCTGTCTTCTAAATCAACAAAGGTGTCTTTCTCTATCTCATATACGCCCGATTTGGGGTTAACATCTCCTTCCCCGGTTTGTTCAATTGTAAGATTAAAATGAGTAGGTATAACCTCTCCTTCACCGTTTCCCAAACAACCTGAAAATATTATACCCAGACTGAAAATTGATATAATAAGAAAATACCATTTTTTGCTTTTCACTTTTTTGCCCCCTTTGGGTTTGTTTTAAGTCAGAAAACCATCCCTTAAGTTTAAAGTAAGTCCATATATCAACCCCTTTTGTTCTTTTTTGCGCCTGATTTATAATTGAAAAAGGAATTAATATCTACCGAGGGCTTTTGTTAATTATTAGCTTATTGGAGACATTTTTTGGGCTGAATGGGTTATTTATTACTTAAAACCTTTTTAGTATTATAATCTTTTTACCTTAAAAAACCTCGAAGAGCACTCCATTCCAAACTGTTCCAGATTTTTCCCAGCAATTGAACCCGGATTTCATTATAGGCACTCCCGGTAGGTGAATAATAGCTGGGGTGGGTTTCTTCCCACCAGTCTATTACCATCAGTTGGATTGCTGTTGGAGTAAGGTTGGGGTTGAAATAATTGGGATCAACTGCGACAAGGGCCCGGGCTCCTTCACTATCAGGTGCAACCAATCCAGAAAAACGAACTGCTTCAAAGGGCATTGCAACAACCTGCCGGTGAGGACCGAAAGGATGCCATTCAGGGAGTTCAAAGCCATAGGCCTGGGCGGCCCGTTCTCCCGGGGAAAGACTGGCCAGTTCAAATTCAAGACCATTAATTGCCCGCCCCGCGTAAGCCAGGAAGATAACCTTTTCCAGGTCTAATTCTCTTCCCAATTCTTCCAATCCATCCCAATCCTCGGCTTTAATTAATACATCCATTTCCTCCATAAAGTCCTTGCGAGCCATTAGAGCATACAGAATTTTTTCCTCCATTTCTGCAAACTCTCGCCGCATTTCAGAGGCCATTTCAAGCTGTTCTTCCAGAAATTGATCGGCATTTTCAATCGTAGTTTCATAAAAATTCTGGGCAACATCAGCATCTACAGTTTTATAATATTCATAGAGGTCCATAAAATCATTAACCATTTTTTCATGATTTTTGACAATTTCTTCTTCGGAAAAGGCCCTCTGAAGCTGGGCCATATAATTTCTAATTTGGGTGATTTGCTGCTGGGTTAATTCAACCTCTTCTGCTGCTTCAAACCCTAACTGAACAGCTTCAATTTCCCGCCTGGCATAATCCTGGAGAGCCCTGATCCATCTTTCCTGACTAACAGGTACCCAAAAGGGTTTCCCATCCCGTGTTAAAACCGTCACCGCACCCTCATGCCTTCCAAGTTCAAAAGAAGGACGGACCACAGAACGCAAAAATGGCTCAATCTTGGAATCCCAGAGGGGAAACATGCTGTATGAAGGGTAGGCTTCTTCATAGCCGGGAGGGTGAGCACCCCGGGAAAAAATATTTCCTCCTGGACTTTGCTCAACAACCGGGGGAAGCAGGTATATATTTCCTCGGTCATCAGCCAGGATTGGATCGCCCAGGAAGCTTTCCGGGTTATTAAACCAGACAGAAGCCCTCGAAGTAGCAGGATCTCTTGGATGAAATTCGGGGAACCACATCGCCATGGTAATCCGGGATTGAACTGGACCCCTATCCCCATCAGGTAGTATTAATCGGGAGCTAATATTGATCCGGGGCAATATTTCAAAACCCCGGGGGGGATTTAAAGGAGGAGCATTACGAAAAATATCGAGAACTTCAACCATTGTTTTTTTATAGTTTTCAATCTCCTCTTCCCTTAAATCCAGTTCTGGTATACTCAAATA
>PWGV01000193.1 GCA_003554585.1 Halobacteroidaceae bacterium
AGCGGACCTCTTCAGGGCTAAGAGAGGGGTCCATGCCCATAATTAATGCTGCAAGGGCGCTGACGTGGGGAGCTGCCATGGAGGTCCCGCTCATCGTCCCGTAAGTAGTATCGTAAAAAGGACCTGGTACCTTCTCACCCGGAGCCATTAATTCCAGTTCAGGGCCTATTGCTGAAAAGTCCGCCCGCCTGCGTTCCTGGTCAATTGCCCCCACGGCAATTACTTCGGGAAAAGCTCCAGGGAATAGGATCTCAGTCCCATGGTTTCCTGCTGCAGCCACCATTATTATCCCTGCATCATAGGCATCTCTAATTGCCTGGTGTAAAACAGGATCATCGGTCCGTGTCCCCAGGCTCATATTAATAATATCTACACCCTCGTCAATAGCAGCGTAAATTCCTTCAATCAGGACATCCATTGGCCCGCTCGTATGGTCCAAAACCCTCCAGGGTACAACCCTTACTCCAGGTGCTGCGCCGGCAATCCCTTTTTGGTTATTTGTTTGGGCCGCGATTGTTCCGATCACATGGGTTCCATGACTATCTCCTTCACTTCTCGTATAATCATAAGGTTCTTCCCCCTTATCCGGATCAAGAAGGTTTTTCCCCCGGTGAAAAAGGATATTCCCGTAAAAATCAAGGTCTTCGTGTTCGTTAACCCCGGTATCCAGGACCCCGATCCAGACATCCTGGGCAGCAACACGAATATCATTCCAGTCGTTGTTCCAGACCTCGAACCAGGCGCCGGGATAATTAATTGTCTTTAAATTCCACTGATTTTTATAAAGGGGATCGTTGGGTAAGGATTGCGGATAAACGTAATAGTTCGGGCTGGCCAGCAAAATGTCAGGTTGAGCCTGGAAATAGGCGATCGACTCTTCAACGGTCATTCCTTCAGGAACTTCTACTACTTCCAGGTTGGCTCGTTCAATGGTATTAAGTACTGTTAAGTCGGTCGTTTTATCCAGGCGGGAAATAATAACTTCTCCGGGGACATATTCTTCCCCGAAAAAACTGGTTTCAAGGGTTGTAGTTGAGGAAGTACTACTTATTCCACCGACCCTTACTTCTCCCCTGGCTCTGCCCATGTTTTCATATACGGGCTGCAGCTCAATTATGTCAAGGCTGTAAGTTCTAACGCCGGTAATATTAATTGTCTCCCGAACCGTTTCAAAACCGTTGGCCCTGATTTCCACATTAACCTGGTGGGTATCTTCAGGGACCGGGACATTTCGTAGGTTAAAATACCCTTTAGAATCACTCGTGGTACTCCGGTGGGTGGTTACAATCTGGGCTCCCTGAACCGGGTAATGGTTGTCCCCAATACGGTTTACTATTCGTCCCTCAATATGAATATAATCCTCAAATTCAAAAAAGGTTTCACACCCCGGAATAAAAAGCAATACAGCCACCAAAATTATCAGGCTTTTTTTCATTTTTTAGCCTCCCCGTATTAGCCTAAAAGCAGGTACTCACCAAGGAAGAATAGAAGCAAAAATATCAACAGCAAAAGATCAAAATCAAGATTGGCAAAGTTGGCCCAGCCTCCACCGCGCTTATCGAGGCTCTGTAAAACGATGCCTCCCCGGCTTCCTATCCTGCCGGTCATTTCTGTCAGTTCATCCCTACCTTCATAATATCCCCGAGAGGCAAAGTTCCAGAGACCCTGGTAGGCGCTTCCCACTTTTTGCCCGAGGTATTCTCCCCCCATCCAGGAAGGCAGGTGGAGGTGAAATGCTCCTGTTCGCATTCCCAAAAAGAATATTACAAAGCCTCCCACAAGTGCTATGGCCACAATCCCCAGGTCCTTGGCATTGAAGAAATTCAATGTTAAAAGGTGGCCTTCAATATGGTGGTGTTCCAGGACAAAAATATCCAGGGCAGGCTCAATAAATCTTTCCAGAACCAGGTTTGGCCCCAGGCCGAAAAACAGGATTGCCGCTCCCAGGAAAACCATGCCCACCTTCATGGGCCGGGTTTCTTTTACTTTTTCGTAAGAACGCTTGGAACGTTTCAGGAATAATAAGTAATATAATTTGATAAAAGAGCATGCAGTTCCTGCCCCGGTCAGCATAAAAATTCTTTCCGCTGTAAAAAGGAGGCGGACATTCTGGTACTCCGCGGCTTCAACAATGGCATGGTGCAGAATTGTTTTACTGATATAACCGTTGAAAAGCGGAACTCCCGCAATACCAAAAGAAGCTATAAGCCCAATAAAAGCTGTGAAAGGCATTACCTTCCAGAGCCCTCCCAACCGGTAAAGATTTAATTCCCGGGTATGGAAATAAACAGCACCGGCAACGAGAAAAAGAGCTCCTTTAAAAAGAGCATGGTTTATGGTGTGATAAATCGCCCCGCCCAGTCCAACCGAGCCCAGGGGACCCAGGTAGGCCGCAGCTCCAATACCCATAAGAATATATCCAATCTGGCTGACGCTATGGCAGGCCAGCATCTTTTTCATGTTTTCCTGCAGGAGGGCCATAAAAACTCCGAGGAGCATTGTTGCAACTCCCAGGAAGGTAATAATCAAGCCCACAGTTTCCAGTTCGCCCCAGTACAGGACTCCCATGTCGGGAGCGAAGGCCATGTTAATTACCCGGATAATTCCAAAAATTCCCGTCTTAATCATTATCCCGGAAAGGAGTGCCGAAGCGGGAGTAGGTGCCACCGGGTGGGCCTTGGGCAACCAGATGTGGAGAGGAACCATCCCTGCCTTAACCCCGAATCCGATAACCATCAGGGTAACTCCCAGGTAAGTAAGAATTCCACTTCCACCATTTACTGCCGCTTCTCCCCAGAGGCTCAACGTACCCCGGTCAGTGTAGACCAGAGCCATTCCCAGCACAAGGGCCATGCCGCCTGCAACTGCCATGTTAAGGTACAGTTTACCTGCATCGTAGGCAGGTTCAGTCTTTTTATGGACAACAAGGGGGTAGGCTGCCAGGGAAACGAGTTCAAAAAATAAAAGCAATGTTAGTAAATCTGCAGAAAGGGTTACGCCCAGCGTTCCGGCCAGGGTGAGCAAGAAAAAGAAATAAAAGCGCTGCTTCCCTGTTTCCATGTCCATGTAGGAAGTACTGAAAATAGTGACCGCAAACCAAACGAAGGAAGAAAGGGCGGCAAAAAGGAGTCCGAAACTTTCTGCTTCCAGGTGCAGGCCCAGGGGACTACCCCATGCTCCCTGGTAGGAAACAACTGCTCCATTTTCAACCAGGAAATAAAGCCCCAGGGTAGTAAAAAAGGTGAACCCTGCCACCAGGGACATATATATTTTATGGATTCTCTCCGGAACCCAGTACATCCCGATTGCTCCCGCAACCGGAAGCAGGACACAGGAGAGCAAAAAAAACGTTGCCATTTCCTTCCACCTTCCTCAATTGGTGATTGTCAATTGAATTGTATTGATAAATTCAAGGGGCAAGCGGAAAAAGATACCCAAAAGCAGAGCCCCTCCTGCCAGAAAAAGCGTGGGCAAAAGCATCGCCGGGCTGGCCTCCCGCTGCAGGGGAGGAGCAAAGTTACCCTCCCGGAAAAAAGCCCTCGTTACTATCGGGAACAGGTACAGAGCATTTAAAAACGCACTCAGGATAAAAATCCAGCTCCAGGCAGGATCCGCAGTCAAAAAAAACCACTTGGAAATAAATCCAAGGGTAAAGGGAATGCCTACCAGTCCAATGGAGGCGAGGGCAAAGGCAACCATGGTTCGGGGTAGCCGTAACCCGATACCATCCAGCTCGCTGACCTTTGTACAGCCCGTTTCATGGGTAATAATTCCCGCACAGAAAAACAGGGTGATTTTCAGCAGGGCATGCGCCAAAAAGTGGAAAAGACCGGCCTGCACCCCGGCAGGATTTAACAATAAAACCCCGAGGAAAATATAGCTGAGCTGACCGATAGTAGAATAGGCCAGGCGCTTTTTAAGCTTATCCTGCTGCAGAGCAATCATGGAGCCCAGTAATATTGTTACTGCTGCCCAGACCTTGATCCCCCCGATGCCAATCGATGCCAGGGCGGCTGGACCAAAAATATATAGAGAAACCCGGACCAAACCAAAAATACCTGCTTTCACCACTGCCACAGCGTGCAGGAGGGCACTAACAGGGGTAGGAGCTACCATGGCTCCCGGCAGCCAGAAGTGAATGGGAATTAAAGCTCCCTTAACTCCAAAACCTGCTACCAGGAAAAACAGTGCTGTTTTTGCCCAGACTGGATGGGTAGCTATTAAGTCCTGCTCAATGAATCCCCCGGGGACAAAGGCAACCGAACCCGTCAAACCGTACAGTAAAAAAATTCCGGCAAGGACAAAACCGGCCCCAGCAAAACTGAAAATAAGGTAGGTTTTTCCCGCCTGCTGGGCTTCTTTGGTCCCGGTCTGAATAACCAGGGGGTAAGTGGTCAGGGTCAATAATTCATAAAAAAGGTAATACGTAAGGAGATTTCCGGCCAGAGCAAGCCCTAAAACTGTTCCCAGGGTGATCAGGTAAAAGAAAAAAAAGCTCTTATCCCTCTCTCCTTCCATGTAACCCCGGGCATAGATTGTAGCCAGGAACCACAGGGGAAGAATCAGGAACGAGAAGCCTTTACCCAGATCATCAATCTGCCAGGACAGTTCCAGTCCTGGCCAGAGCATAATTTCCAGGCCATGGGTAATGTAGAAAAGAAAAAACCCGATAATTACAACTAGTAGACCGGTTACAATCACCGAAACTTTCCCTGCATTCTCTTCTTTTGAACTTAATATAGCGAAACCTCCCAGCAACGGGAGAAAACATAATGCCAGTATCACTCTTCTCCCCTCCCCTCGACTCCCCACATCATAATTATTACCACCACAACGGTAAAAAGAACCGTAGTTTCCATCAGGGTATCGTAAGCCCGGTAATCGAGAATAATATTGGCGACCAGGTTATAGCCCCCGCATTCTTCCGGACCCCTCTCCACGTACCTCTCGTATACTTCATTGTGGGGAGGATTATCCGGGGAAGAGTACCTGGGCATTTCACTTACTGCCCCCAGGAGGGCAACCCCAACCAGACCCACCAAGGCAAACACAATGGCCAGGTAAAATACTTTTCTCATCCGGGATCCCTCCCCATCTTTGCCATAACAACAATTAGAAGGATGGTGGTTCCCATGCCTACTGCCGCTTCGGTAATAGCCAGGTCGGGGCTATTTAACCGCTGCCATACCAGGGACATCACCATGCTGTAAACTCCAAAAATCAGGATTATATAAAGCAGGTCTTCGAATATAAAAACTGCCAAAGCGGAAATCAAGAGGAGCCCAAAAAGGGCCAGGGAAATTAAATCCATCAGGAGGCCCCCCCTTTTCCACCATTTATATCTTTATATTCCAGGCTAGCCACCAGGTGAGTGATAACAGGGTTTATTATAATAACCATTAGTCCGAGAAAGAAAAATTTCACCGTTAGTCCCAGGTCCTGTTGATGCAAAATCAAGGCCAGGAGCAAACATCCCAGGCCGAGGGTATCCCCCAGGCCCCCCGCATGTAACCTGGAAAGAGGATCGGGCAATCTCCAGATTCCCAGGGCTCCGCTGGTGAAAAAAAACAATCCAATTATTAGCAAAATAAGGCTTAGCATAACCCTTCCCCCTAGAGCAGACTTCCCTCCTGAAAAAACTTCACAATGGCGATTGTTGCAACACAGGCCGCCAAAACAAAAACAAGGGCCACGTCCAGGTAAACCCAGTTACCTTCCTGCAGGGCCAGCAGGAGAAAAAGGGCTACCAGGTTGGTAGTAATCATATTCACAGCAAGCAGCCGGTCGGTCATGGCCGGTCCCTTAAAAGCCCGGACCAGGACAACACCCGTAAGAATTAAAAGAATCCATATCCCCAGATTAACTACGGTTAAGAACATCGGTTCCCGCTCCTTCCCATTCCCGGAGGAGTTTGAATAATTTCCAATTTTTTAACTCTGTTTCCTGATCCGGATAGAGGGTATGGATGATCAATTTACCCTCCCGCAAACTTGCAGAAATCGTTCCCGGAGTTAAAGTAATTGCATTTGCTGCAAAGTTTATGGCACTCGGAGTCTGCAGGGGTAATTCCAGTCGGAATAGTACAGATCCCAAATTTAACCTGGCTCGCCATAGGTGTATAGCCAGTATAAAATTAGCCTTGATTATGGCCAGCAATAAAACAAAAAGAATTTTAATAGCAAGCCATATCCGCAGAGGATTTATCCTGATCCCCACTTCCCTATCCCCTGAAACCATCCGGAAATAAAACAGGGTTAAAATGCCGGAAATTAAAATCCCGACCAGGAGATATTCCAGGTTAATAACCCCGCTTAAAAGAAACCAGAATAATAAAAGAAGTAAAAAAATCAGCATATCCTTCCTCCTAACCCCATAACCAGGAAGCAGCAAGCTGGATAAAATTCCGACCCGCTTCCGGGATAACCCCCATTACTAATAATCCAACAGCAAGGGCCCCCAGAGCCAAAACCCGCCCAATTTCCAGTTCCCCTCCGGGAGGAATTTCCTCTTCCCCCCTCCAGAATAATACTCTAATAACGGGAAGATAGTAGGCGGCATTTAAAAGCCCGCTGATAACCATCAGGGGCAGAACAAGGTAGTTTCCGCTATCCCAGCCCGCAAGGGCAAGCAGGTATTTACTAATAAAACCCGCAAGCAGGGGTAAGCCTATCATGGAGAAAGCCCCCAGGGAAAAAATCCCTGCTGTAAAGGGCATTGCCCGCCCCAAGCCCTGCAGGTCTTCTATCTGGCGACTCCCGGCTCTCAAAATAAGGCTGCCTGCCGCCAGGAATAACATGCTTTTCATCAGGGCATGGGCAATAATATGGAAAATGGCCCCCTCCAGGCCCATTATGGAAAAAACACTGATCCCGAGAAAAATATACCCGATCTGAGCAACAGTTGAGTAGGCCAGAAGCCTTTTTAAATCCTTCTGGATAAGGGCAAAAAGAGAGCCAGCAAGAATGGCAGCAATACTCATTACCAGGAGAATTCGGTCAATATCTGTAGCCAGGAGCAGTTCGCTGGAATACAGCTGAAAGAAAAGCCTCATAACAACAACGGCATAAACCTTAACAACCAGCCCCGAAAGCACTGCACTGGAAGTTGAAGCAGCCGTGGAATGGGCATCAGGCAGCCAGAAATGGAGGGGAAAAAGCCCGGCTTTAACACCAAGGCCGATAACAAGAAAAGTCAGGGCTACCCAGCTCAGGTAGGGATAATCGCCCCCAGAAGCCATTAATTCTGCTGCGGCAAAACCAATATTGAGATGCCCCGTTAAAATATAAATAAAACCAATACCGAACAGGATAAATCCGGATCCGATAGTGGCCAGGAGCAGATATTTCAGGGCAGCGGGCAAAACCTCCCGTCCTCCTTTGGCCAGAACTAAGGCCACCGAGCTGAGAGATACCACCTCTATCATTACATACATGTTAAAAAGATCACCGCTAACAACCAGTCCCATCATCCCCGCAGAAATCAAAAGAAGCAGCGAACAGTACCAACCTCCTCGCCCCTCGGGAAGTTCCCTGTCAATTGAGCTCGCGCCGTAAACAACCGTACAGAACATTATAAAAGAGATCAGGAGGACCATAATTGCAGCAATCCCATCCCCCCGAACCTCAATTCCCCACGGTGCGGCCCAGCCTCCGATATAATATGCGGCAGGCCCCCTGCTCATAACTCCCGCCAGGAGGGTCGCTGCCATAAAAATATCCAGGCCCAAAACACCAAGAGTAAGGGGAATACAGCCCCGTGTAAACCAGCGGGCAAAGAAAGGCATTATAAAAGCACCCACGAGGGTAAAAACAACAAGGGCAAAGGGCAAAAATTCAATAACCATAGTGTTCACTCCATTATTCTGAGCAGTTCGGGCATGTAAATAGTTCTATAGCTCTGGTATATTTTTATAATAATACTCAGGGCCAGGGCTGTTATACTAAAAGAAACAACTATTCCGGTTAAAATCAGGGCTGATGGAAGAGGGTTAACATAAACCTGTTCCACCCCCTCAACATATATCGGTGGGTTGCCCCCGGCAATGTCACCAACTGCCAGGAAAAATAAAAAGATTCCACTTTCCATAATATTTATTCCGATAACCTTTTTAATCAGGTTGGCCTGGGTAAAAATAATCAGCCAGCCCAGAGAAAAAAGCAGCATGGAAAATATATAGGGATAATTGGCAACAAAAAATGAAAACTCCATACTATCACTTCTCCTCCAGATAAAAAATCCCCAGGATTGTTGCGGCTACCAAAAGACCAATTCCCAGATTAACAAGGTTTCCGATACCAATACTGAAAAGGCTTCCTGGAGTCTTAGTGGCGGGGAAATTTTTACCAATTAAAAATTTGCTTGCTTCAGTAATTCCCCCGATCGAAACCAAAAGAATTGCCACATTTATCGGCAGCCTGCCCAGGTTTCCGCCGAAGACGAGCAAATACATAATAAAACCAAGGCCCATGATCATTCCTCCGGCAAAACCACCCCCGGGGGACAAATGGCCGTGGAAGATAATATAAATCCCGTAAAGAAGCAAAAAAATAATTACCAGGCGAAAGGTCTTCCGGATTATGAAATCATCCATGTTTAATCATCCCCCTACAATCCCTATCCATTATACCTCTTTGTGAAAAAACTTTCAAGATGAATTAAAAACAACCCTGCAAAAAAAATTTTGCAGGGAGGAAAATTTATTCTCTCTCTTTCCTATCTCCTTCAAGAAGTTTTAAGCGTTCTTCGAGTTCTTTTAATTGTTCCCGAAGTCTATCAAAATTTCTTAATCCGGCCTGGATCCGGAAGGCTTTCCGGGCCGGCATGGCTGGAATTCCAAAATAGATTCCGGGCTCAGGTGTATCCTTGCTGACTCCGCTTTTGGCCCCAATCATAATATCATCACCGATTTTTACGTGATCGGTTATTCCCACCTGCCCACCCAGGCGGACCCGGTTGCCAAGGATCGAGCTTCCGGCAATCCCCGATTGGCTTACCACAAGACATTCCTGCCCCAGGCGAACATTGTGGCTGATTATTACCTGGCTGTCAATTTTGCTTCCGGCACCCACAACAGTAGGGTCCAGAGCTCCCCGGTCGATCACTGTATTTGCACCGATTTCAACCTGGTCTTCAAGCACTACCTTGCCCAACTGGGGCATCCTCAGGTGCCCATTTTCAGCCTGGACAAACCCAAAACCTTCGCTTCCCAGGACAGCCCCGCTTTGAATAAGACAGCTCCTGCCAATCTCCGTGTCTGCCAGAATTCTGGCCCCGGGATAAATCCTGGTTTCAGCCCCGATGACACAGTTTTTGCCGATGAAAACCGCCGCCCCTATTTTGACGTTTTCTCCAATTTTCACCCCGGCTTCGACCACGACATGGGGGTGGATCACAACTCCCTGGTCTATCTGGATATCATCCGCGAGAACCGCAGTGGGATGAACTCCTTTTCCCGCCAGGCGATCAGGAGCAAAAATTTCTGCAACCCGAGCAAAAGCAAGTCTCGGTTTTTCAACCCTGAGGGCAGGCTTGCCTAAACTCCGACTATCAGGAGGTAAAATAACAGCGGAAGCCCTTGATTTCTCGGCAAGCTGAAAGGTTTTTTTGTCTTCGGCGAAAACCAGTTGTCCCGGCCCACCGTTTTCCAGGCTGGAAACACCTTTAATTAATGTATTCCCATCTCCGTCCAGGCGAGCATCAAGGATTTCCGCAAGTTCGGAAAGGGTTCGTATCATGGACTCCACCTCATTCCAGTTTTTCCATTACCTCCTGTGTTATATCCCTGCCGCCAAGATGGATCCCCTGCCGGGCTATGACAAGTTCCAATCCCATTTCTTCAGCAACTTCGAGCAAGGCCTGGTTTATTTCCTCGTTCAGCTGGGCTTCCAGTTCTTCTCTAACTTTCCAATAAAGGTCGTATGCTTCCTGCTGATAATCGTGCAGGCTATCTTCATCTTCTAACTCCTGGGCTCTGGCCTCAAATTCTTCTTCGATTTCCAGTCCCCTCTGATCAAGTTTATCCTGGTAATAACGGGCTCGGGGGCTTTCTTCCATAATCCTCTGCATGTCCACTGCCCCAACTTCTACCCCCACACCCGAGAGCCGGTTCTGAAGGGCTTCCACTTCTTCTTCCAGGGAGGCAATCCGGCTATGGTAATAGATGGCGGTGCCCGCAAAAATAAAAACGAGAGCAATTAAACCCAAAATAATCGGCCGGTGCCATTGACTTCTCTGTCTTTTGATTAAGCTTACGTCTCTAAACATCATTGTAATTTTTCAACCACCTGTTCAGTAATGTCCTGTCCACCAAAGCTAACTGCCTGCTTGTAAAAAATTATATCAAGTTTTTCTTCTTCGGCAACTTCCTTTACCGCCTGTTCTATTTCATTATTTAGTTTGTCTTCAAGCTCATCTTTTACTGCCTGATATTCCTGATAGGCCTGTTCCTGGAGAGCAAGGCGTTCCTCCGTACTAATATCATCAGAATCCACCTGGTAGCGTTCTTCAATTTCCCTTCCTGCTTCATCCAGGCTATCCTGATAATAGATAGCGCGAGGAGCCTCTTCCAGAACCCGGTCCAGGTTAACCACACCCAGACCAACTTCCCGCTCGCAGCCGGCCAGAAAAAAAATCATGAAAAATAATAAAAGACTGCTAATAAATCTGGGGAACAATGGGCCACCCTCCTTAATTTATTCCAGCATTTCTATTACTCTATTGGTTAGGTCAATTCCTGCTTCGTAATCCATAGTTTCAACCATCTCAACTTTTAAACCTTTTTCTCTGGAAATCTTTTCCGCGATGTCAACCAGATCATTATTGATACTTGTTTTCAGAACAGCAATTTCCCCCTCGAGATTGCTCATCTTACTATGGATCCTTTCAACCTGTTCAATTAATTCCTCGTTTAGCTTTTGACTGCTCCGGGCAATATTTTCCCTGAATTTTTCCCGAATCTCCTTTTCCCGGTTTTCAATTTTAACCTCTTTTTCTTTTTCAAGTTCATCAACCAGAATAGACTTCTCCTCTTCCTTTTCAGCCCGAAAATTCTCTTCCTGCCTTTGGACCTCCGCCTCTTGATCAGCGATATAAGAGGAGAATTCCTGCTCTAATTCCAGCTGTAAAGAGAGCGAAATTGTCCGCATGGCCCAGAAAATTTCCATTTCCTTCTGGCGGAGTGTCTCGTCCCTTTTGTTTTCCAGTACTTCAAGCTGTCCTTCCTTTTCTTTTCTCTCTTCTTCAGTAAGCTGAGCCATCTGGAGCTGGAGCCGGAGGTTGAAAATTTCAAAAGAATATTCATCGCGAATTTCTTCTCTAAACTCCCTGTACTCCTGGTTAAACCGGCCCAGTTCTTCAGCAATTTTTTCCTGGTATTTCCCCTGCAATTTTCGTTCAAATTCTGCGATATTTTTCCGGGCCTGTTCCTCGATCTCCAATTCGGCCGTTCCGTACTTATCCGTAAGTCTTTGGTTGATTTGCTGCAGCTCCTCTTCAAATTCCTGTTCAATTTTTTCCCGGGCTTCTTCGATCTTTTTCTCCACCTGCCGGTCATGTTTGGCAATTAATTGGGCAAAAAAAGACTGCTGCTGGTAAAGATTGCTAAGTGTTTTTTGGTAGTTGGAATATTTTTTCTCCAGAAACTCCAATTCTCCACCCAGGGGATGGGCATCGCGGGCTTGATTTAGGTTAATGAAACCCATCTCTTCAGCGGCCGCAACACCACCTCCCGGGAGGATAGGAAAACTGGAGAAAAATAAAAACAGCAGTCCAATTGCAAAAAACCTCTTAATCAAGGCTACCGGCCTCCCTGATTTTTTCCAGTACTGCCTGGGTAAGGTCATGGCCTCCAAAAATTACATTCTGCCTTTCCAGCACAATTTCAATATCCGCCTCGATTGCGACTTGTTCAACAATTTTTTCAATTTCTCCAACCACTGCCTGGATTAATTCCCTTTCTTTTAGCATTAATTCCATCTGGTATCGTTCCAGCAGATCCTTCTGTTCCTGGGGTTCCAGGTCTTCTGCTTCTTCTTCAAGTAAAGCCTGGAGGCGGCGCGCTTCTTCGCTTAAAATCTGCTCTGCCCTGAATTTTTCAGGGTGCTGTTCAAATATCAGGGGAATATCCACATAACCTATCGCCAGGCGGTTGCTTGATCCCTCCGCCTGCAGAAGGGGAGTCTGGGTGAAAAGGGTATAAATTCCTACCAGGCCAATCACTATTGCCAGCAGTAAAAAACCCTGTAAAACTTTTCGCAAGGCCATAACCTCACTCCTTTATTAAAAGGTCTGTCCTATGCTGAAATGGGGCTTGAACTTTCCAATATCCGGCCTGTAACCTATATCCAGGCGGAGTTTTCCCAGAGGTGTATCCAGGCGGACTCCGGCACCTATTCCCAGCCCCATATCAGCTAATTTTAAACTCTGGTCTTCACCCCAGGCATAACCCGTATCAATAAAACCTGCTCCTTCAAAAATTCCATAAATGGGGAACCTGTATTCAGCGTTGAAGAGGATCATCCGGTGACCCTCAAAATATCTGAAATCATAACCCCGTAAAGTCTCTGAGCCACCTACCATCAACTTTTCATTCCGGGGAATATTCGGAAGATCCGGTCCAAACATGGTTCCCGCTTTAAGGCGGAGTGCCCAGTTGTGGTCTAACTCATACCCT
The DNA here is from genome assembly GCA_003554585.1 of Halobacteroidaceae bacterium. Lineage (GTDB taxonomy): Bacteria > Bacillota > Halanaerobiia > B1SED10-174 > B1SED10-174 > T1SED10-26. The sequence goes on from PWGV01000193.1 coordinate 12,671, forward strand.
GGATAAAAACGCCGCAGTTCGCCGGTAATTTTGGTAAAATCAAAATCCCCTCCCAGCAGGTAACCGGCAAACTCAATTGTTCCAATTTCAATCCCGCCTTCAGTTGGACTCAAACGGCGGGAGAAGGGAATATCAGTTGTATCCCGCCTTGCGGTAAAGCTGAGTGCCCTTAATTGAGTGGTTTTGGGATACAGAACATCATCTTCATAGGTAATTTTGGAATGGTCAATTCGAGCTGTTCCCGAAAGCCGGAGAATTTCTGTAAGCTGCTGTCCCAGAGTAACTGAGCCGCCCTGCCTGATTTCGCGGTAATCTAATTCAACTTCCTCCCCGTCAATTGTCACATCCTGAGAATCATGTTCTACTCGCCTGCGGAGATTGACACTAATTGAGTAGGGCGTATCCATAAGCTTGGGCTCTGAAAAGTAAATTTCGTAGGTTCTGTTCCTGCCTATCTCCGCCCTTATTCCTACTTCCTGTCCTCTTCCAAATAAATTTCTTTCCTGGACATCAATAAATCCGTAAAACCCATCCCGGGTATTATACCCACCACCAGCACCCAGGTTCCCGGTGTCTACTTCTTCCAGTTCTATGACAAAGTCAAAAATGTTCTTTTCCGGGTCCACTGGTTCAAGGTTTGAAGAAATATTTTCCGAGAAGAAATCCAGGTTGTAAATATTCTGCAGGGTCTTTTGAGCCTTATGAGCGGTAAAGACTTCACCTTCTTCAAGGACAATCTCTCTTTCGATTACATAATCCCGGGTTTTTTCATTTCCCTCAACCCTTACTTCGTTTAAATAACCTTCATTTATCGTAACGTAAAGGACCTGTTCTTCCTCGCTGAGATGGACATCTGTAATTCGGGCTAAAATATAGCCATCATCCTGGAATCTTTGTTCAATCCGTCGCAAATCCTCATTCAGGCGCCTGGTATTAAGGACATAATCCAGTTCCAGGCGCATTTCTTCCTTAATTTCTTCATCGGTATAAACACTTACTCCTTCAAACTCAATACCTTTTATCTCAAAATTCTCCATTACCTGGAAAATCAGGCGAAGACCACCCTCATAGGGTTCATAATCTACAAATATATCGTAAAACCAGCCCAGTTCATAGATTCTTTCCATGTTTTCCCGGAGAATTTCACCGTCCACTTCATCTCCAATTTCAATTTCTATTGCATTCAGAATATCTTCCGTCGCAATATATTCGTTGCCCTCAATTTGAATATCGGTAACCGTGTTCGGACCAGACTGGCCCTGGGCCATTCCTCCCAGGAGCAAAAATAAAATAACCACTGCTAAGCTTCTTTTTACCAAGACAATTCCTCCTTTGTTCAAAGATCAGTTGGGACAATCAATCCTTCAAGGTCTCTTTCTAGTTGAAATGAGGCAAAGGAATTGAATTGATTATCCTCTAAAATCCGGGGTTCCCTCCTTCTTGAAACATAATCCAGGGGAAGAGAAAGGTTCCTCTCAACTTCAATTCCTTCTGTAACCCGGGGAGAATAATCAGAAGACCCCGGGGTCAAAAGAAAAAGCCCCCCCACCAGCAAAAATGCAAAGCAAAGCCCTGCTACAAGGGGCAGCAGTTTCCTTTTCCTGGGGGGCTCCTGCCAGCCCCAGAATTCACTGTTCTCCCGGGCAAGACGGAGTTCAGCCATTGCCAGTTCCAGTTTTTTTTCTCCTGCCCGGGGTCGACTTTGTTCAAATTCATTCCTGGCCTGGTCCAGCCAGGTTTGCCCTCTCTTGATACGGGCCAGAATCCTCCTGCGGAGTGGCTTCACTCCCATTCACCTCCTGGGAATAGTATCCGGGTAAAATAAAAAAAACGGATAATTAAATATCATTATTTCAGTTGAAAAAAAGGTATCCTACCCCAAAAATTCAAATTAATAAACCAAAATTGCCATTTTACTTCATTTGCCGCATCAAATGACTTAAGAACCCTCTTAATCGGCGCAGGGCCCGCTTGCGCAATCGGTAGAGGTAGGAGGTTGTTATTGAAAGACGTAAGGCTACCTCTTCTGCCGGCAAATCTTTTATCATTGTCTCCTCCAGAACTTCCTTTTCCCTGGGAGAAAGCTTTTGCATGCTCTTTTCCAGCTGTTCCTGCAGGAAAATAATTTCCACATCTTTTTGCGGGTCTTTGTCTCCAGCAAGTTCTTTTTCCCAGTCTTCCTGATAGGGATAATTTTCCATTTTTTCCCCCAGGTAATTTAGCATCCGTCCACGGATCCGGTAGCGGGCAAAAGTGGAAAAAAGAACCTTCCTTTCCGGACAGAACCTGTCAACCGTTTCAATCAAGGCCACCGTTCCCTCCTGGATTAAATCCAGGCGCTGTTCGGGGTGAAAGGAAAGCCGCCCGAGTTCACGATAAACCAGGGGTTGATAGTTAATTATCAACTGGTTTCGGCTGGCTTCACAATTTTTATTTTTGTAAGCATCCCAAAGGTTCTTCTCTTCTTCTTTTGGAATAATCCGTGCCTTTTGCAGGTTCAAAACAAGCCCCCCTAGAATGGGTAGTTAAATTCAACACCCAGCTGAAAATGCCCCTCGTCCTGGAGGCTGCCGCTAAAGAAAAGGTTATCGCGAAAACGGAACTGAACTGCGAATTCCCTGCTGCTGCCCCTGCCGGTAAAATCCTGAGTGTAAGTAATATAGATCCGGTCAGTAATGGCCTTTCCTACATAAAATTCAATACGTTCTTCCTCCCCGAGAAAAATTGGAGTAATTAAAAACTCATCCAGTTCAAGAAAATCTCCAATTGTAGTCTGCAATTGAACCAGGAAGCTGGTTCGAAAAGTCTCCCCGATAATTCGCCATAATTCCTGCCTGAAAGCTCCGGGCAAATCCCCGCGCAAAAGTTCACCCAGGCCCCCCCGGTAAATCAGGAGATCCATTATTTCCTGCTCATCCATTGGGGGTTGGGAAACCAGGCGCATATCCATATTCAGGGCAGGGCCATCTAAATAAACAAAAACCTGCGTATCCCGAACTGTTGTCTGAGCTGAAGCAGAAATATTGGGAATTGATTCTCCGAACCGAAGGAAACGCGCTCTCCCCTCGAGCAGGCGGAAATTGGTGTTATAAAAATTAATATTGCCCTGGCGGGAAACAACCTCGCCAACCATTTCTAAATCCCCAATTCGATTATCTAGGACAAGTTCGCCGCTCTGAACCTGCACATCAAAATTGCCATCTCTAACTCTAATGTTTCCTGCTGGCCTGAAAGCCAATTCAAAATGGGGATCTATCGGGCCACCATCCTCCACTTCCTCCTGGGGCCAATCAAACGGTATCCCAATTACCATATCATATACATCGAGATAACCAACTATTTGAGGCTCATAATAAGAACCAGTTACAGACAACTCCCCGTCGCCGTAACCATCAATGCTCCCATGGTTAATATGCAGTTGCTCTACAGTTAAAAGGAGGTCATAATAATCGGGGTCCCAGCCATCAAAAACAATTTTCCCACTCAGGTCCAAATCCCCACCCTCGCTGTATCTACTTTGGATACTTTCCATAAGCATTTCGTTGCCGGCGAAAAGCACTCTGCCTTCCATCTGTTCCACACCGCCGGGGAAATTAAAGTAGCGGAAGGAGCCATTTCTAAGGTAACCTTCTCCCTCTATTATCGGATCATCAATTGAACCCCTGATAGTGGCATCAACCATGGCCTGGCCTCCAACAGAAAGAAGGTCCGGATTGAAGCTCGCCAGAAAACCAAGGTCAAAACCTTCGGTATAAACAAACAAATCCAGGTCGGGACGGTGTGGTTCAAGGGGGACATAACCCTTAATTTCCAGGGCTTCTCCTGTAGGTCGCAGGAACTTCTGCTCCAGGTAAACTGGTTGATTGGATTTCCAGGAAAAATTTCCCCCGGCCTCACTAAAAGAAACTCCATTAAAGGCAAGCTCAGTAAGGACGTTGGTGCCGGTTATTTCCCAGGTATCGTCAAAATGAACGAGGACTTCCACTTCTCCCTGTCCCTGAAATTCAAGATCTTCAGCCAAAAAATCGGAAATTAAATCAAAATCAACCGGCCCCTCAATCTTTGCCTCGTAGGGACCATCAAGATATCCTCCACCTACAACCTCAAGTTCTCCCGCTGGGTAAAAAGCGCTCCCTGAAATTTCGATATGCGGTCGGTCAAAAGTCCCATTAACTTTAAGTTCTCCCGTTAAAGTAACCGGAATAATGGGGACCCAGAATTCATCCCAACCCGCAACGGATAGTAACCGGTCCAGGGAAGCTTCTTCGGTCCTTAACTCAAGAGCAAGTTCTCCAGGAGGTAATACCTGGGCCACCCCCTCAATTTTATAAGTTCCTTCCTGACCGAAAAGAACCACATCTCTAAGTTCAAGCATTCCCTCTTCGAAGGAGAAGTTCCCTTCGATATCACCCAAATATTCATCGGCTAGGATTATATTCTCAACTGTAAGAAATCCTTCTGCCTGCAGGTCGGGTAATATTCCTTTAGCAAAAACAGAAAAGGAAACATTACCTTTTGCCTCGGGAACAATTTTTTCCCATTCCTTGATTTCTTCAAGGGCTACATGCTGTCCTTCCAGTTCCAGTTCAATTCCTTCTGGAGGACTAAAACTTCCTTTGCCGCTCAAAAATCCCCCGGCGATATGAGCTTCAAGGTTAGAAAAATCGAGTTTTTCCTCTACCCAGACAAAATCAGTTGATAGAAATTCAAAAGGCTGGTCGCCGAATTGACCATGGGTTAATTTAATATTTCCGCGGGCCCTGGGGTCGGCAAGGCTACCTTCCATCTCAACTGCAAGTTTTACTTCACCCCAAAGCTCTAAAGGGATATCGAATTCTTCGATCAGGGGTGAAAGGCAGGGCCCTTCTGCCTCAACATACAGATCAGTATGGGGTTGATCTCCACTTAGATCGATCATTCCCCAAACATCCAGCTGTCCCCATGGATGAACCAGGCAAACCTGTTCAAATTTGACCTGTTCATTTTCCCATGCCAATTGGCCTTCAATTTGACCAAGTTTTTCCCCTCGCCAGCCTACATCCTTGCCAGAAAAAGCTCCCTGAAAAGACGGGTTTTCCAGAGAACCAGCAAGTTGGCCAGCCAGCTCTAATTCCCCATAAACATCTTCCCCCAGGGGATACTGTTCTACTTTAATCCCAGAAGCCCACAGTTGGAAATCAAAATCCTGCAGGTCAAAGTCGGTTGTTCCTTGGACTTCTACTTTTCCCCCGAAATTATCTCTTAAAATTAAGGGGCTGAAAAAGATTTCTTCGCCACCGGTCCAGAAAACGCCTTCTATTTCCTGAATATCCATGCCGGCAAAACGGGGATTTTCCCAGCGAACATCGCCAGCAATACTAGTTTTATCCCAATCATCCCAGGGTCCGGAAAATAAAAGCTCTCCAGCTAATTTCCCACGCCGGCCAACCTCTTCGGGCCAGTTGAAATCATCCGGCAACCTGGAAGGGTCAACGTCTTTAAATTCGGCAGTAATCAAGACTTCCGTTCCTGCCTGGCCGCTCAGGGAAAAATGTCCTCCAGCAAACTCTCCCTGCAGATCATGGATGCTTAGAAACTCATCCTGGTAGGATATAGCCCCTTTAATCTGGTTGAATTCAATCTTCTCGGCCTGCCCATAATCCATAGTGAAGTCAAATTCGGCAAATGGGTTCTGCCCCCATTGTTCATCCCGGTAGGATATCGAGCCCTTCAGCCCAGAAAATTCAAGTTCTTCCCCTCGCCCACGGTTCAGGGAAAAATCCAATTTGAACCGGGGTTTTTTTGCAAAAGTTTCCCCCTCAAAAGTCAAAAATGCTTCCATACCGGAAAATTCAATTTCCTCAGTCCAGCCCCGGGCGATATTTAAATTCAACCGGGCCTGGGGTTTCTGGACGAAGGACTCTCCCTCATAGGAAAGGGAACCCTCTAGTTCGGAATAAGACAGGGGTCCAAACTGCCCGTCGGTAATCGCAAAATCAGCCTCCACGAAAGGTCTGCTCAATGTTCCGAGAATTTCAAAAGAAACATTTCCCCTACCCGCAATCTCAGGGAATTCGGCCTCCCAGTAACCGGTTTTTTCCAAAATATCCTGAATGTTTGCTAGTTCAAGGTTCTTTAAATCCAGGGCCAGTTCCAATTCTTCCTCGGGAGGAAAATAGTAACCGGAAAAATTTAATTCAACCTCATTTAAAAAAGCCCTTCCCCCCCTGACCGATACGCTCCCCGGAGAAAAGCCAATTTCCCCGGAAAAATCTTTAATGGTCTCATCAACTTCAGCAATCCAGGCTTCACCCGAAACAACCTCGAAATTACCACTGTACTCAAAATCCTGGCCATCCTTGTAGTCCAGGAAAAACACACCCGAAACCAGTCCATCCTGAACTTTTACCTGGTCATCGGGCAGGTACTCCCCGGCAATTGAAACGGGAAATTCTTCAAGTTCAAGCCGGCCCCCCAGTTCTCCTGGCTCCCAGTAACCGGAAAGTTTAACCGGGCTTGCCAGGGCCCTTGCCATTGAGAATTCCAGGTTTCCCTCCCAGCCGCGATCCCCGGTTGGCAGGAAATTTCCAGAAATATCTTTCAGTTCTTCACTTTCTTCTTCCCAGCCGACCAGCCCCCTACCCTGGGAAAGCTGGATACTGGCCCGGAAATCTACTTCTTCATTTTCTGGAATTGAAGCCGAGGGGACTTCGGCCCATAGCTCAAACCTCTCAATACTAACCCTTTTAACGCTGCCCGCGGGGGAGGTTCTGCGCAGAATCAGTTCCCAAAAACTATAGCCAACAACAACCCTTTCGCCCTTAAAAAAGGGCTCTTCATCCTCAAGGGTATAGATTTCCACTCCCTCTAAAACCAGGTTGTTAATTGGGAAAATAGCCATCCGGTCCCAGCTTACTCGGAAGGGGACCTGGGCCTCAATATTTTCAATTATTATATCTCGAACCTGATCCATAAGGGAATCGCCAAAAAGAACCAGGAAGAATCCCAGGCCCAGTATCCCCAGAATTAAAAGGGTAATTATTGAATTTTGGATTGATTTAAAAAATACCCGGGACAAAATCAGACCCTCCTGTTTCTTTCTTGCAAAAATTCGACAAAAAGGACCCAGTGCCTGCCGGGTCCCGGTAGTTTAACATATTTTACTAGGGGATTTGAGTCTATTCTTCAACCGAATTATCCTCGGGATCCTGAATTTCAATTTCTCCGCTCCAGATCCCATCAAGATAGAACTCGGTATCAATTATCTCTCTCATCTCGACTTCCTCGGGCTCAGGGGGCATCATTTCTTCAGGCTGAGGTTCTTCTTCCCCCTCACCCTCGTGGTCTTCTTCTGGTTCTTCCGGTTCCAGATAGTGTCTTGGGTAACTGTAGGCAGGGTATATTTCTACAACCAGCTGGTTGTTCCGAGGACGTTCAATAAAACTCTGCAGTAAATTTTGGAAGTCTTCATAAGGATAATCAATTTCTTCGTCTTCCTCAGGAACTGGAGGCTGCCAGGGCGGCCCTCCTGAAATTACAATAGTAGCACGGCCCGGAGGCATATCTTCCGGAATGGTGAAAGTAATTTCCTTTCGGATAAATTCGTCACGGTAAGGCCTTAAGATAACAGTTGCGGTGACTTCATCCCCGGGATATGCAGGATTATCATCGAGTTCCACCTTCTGGACATAGGCCATTGTATTTTTCTGTTCCACTTCTACCTGCAGTCGAATATTAAATATATCTATTTTTTGATAGGGGTTAGCGGTTAAAATAAAGATTAACTGCTGGAGTTCAAAAAGAGTAGCAATGGCAACATCATTGTTGCTGAAATAAAGGTTTTCCCGTAACAGCTTGTGGTCAGGTAATGGTTTTCCGGTGATCTCGATTTTTGCCCTTGCAGTGCCCATACCGATTCGGTCAAGGGTTTCATCAAGAATCTGCAGGGCAGCACTTCCCACAAGGCTGTTTAAAAGTCTTTCATGCTGGACAACCTGGAATGAAGCCCGGTTGTTTAATTCCCTATCAGTATCCTTGATCGAAATGTTTACCGGAATCAACTTGGGGTATTCGCCTACCTGCCCCGATATCCCCGCGTCCCTATCCTGGCCGATTCTTCCTTTTAATTCCTGTGAAGATGCCAGTTTGAAGGGGAAATTAAGGGAAGGAATAATTTCATGCACGTAAGCATCACTCATGAAGAAGTCAACTGCGCCCTGGTGGAAAATGGGATGGCCAAAAGCGAGGATTTGGTTGGCATTACGGTAAGTTACCGTTCCCACAAAAGCAGCTCCCATATCACCCCGCATCAGGTCAACAGCAACTGCGCTTCCGGGTTGGAGGGGAGCTGATTCCCCGTCCCTCCTCGCAGAAGGACCACTCATAACTTTAATATCATATTCATCCATAGCTTCCTGCAGCATTTCAGCAGCTCTTCCGCTGAGACCGGAAGCAAGCAGGGGTGTGCGGGCAGGAATAGTTTCGAGTCCAGGATAGTCGGAAAGATCCGGTTCTTCCACGACCCAGTATTCTTTCTCGTCCCAGATCTTCTGCATGGCTTCAATCGGAGTAACGAGGGCAATTCTATGATCGCTCAGGGTCCAGCCGTAGGCAATGGCACCTATTATCCGGTCTTCAAGGTAAACCGGGCTTCCACTCATTCCCGAAGCAACCCCGCCAATTTCCTCAATTTTCTCCCCACCGGTTTTAATTAAAATCAATTGTCTATCATAGCCCTGCTGGATAATCCCCTTGATTTCTACAGGGAACGATTCAACCTCGGTACCTTTAAAAACGGTCCTCCCGTAACCAGTCATCCCCTCCTGGACTTCATCGAGAGGCATATACCAGGCATGAGCATCAAAGGCAAAAAACAGGGCAATAAAAAGCAGGATAACCACTAACGAAATTTGTTTATTTCTCATGAAATCCCCTTCCCACTCGCACTTCTTTTAACCGCGTCCGCTGGTTTTTAGAGTTTTGCCCAGCTTATCAATATTTTCCAGGGCCAGACCCGTTCCTATTGCTACACAGGACATGGTGTTTTCCGCCCTGATTGCAGGAACTCCAGTTTCCTGGCTAATCAATTTATCCAACCCCCGGAGAAGGGCCCCTCCGCCGGTCATGACCAGACCTTTTTCGCTAATATCAGAAGAAAGCTCAGGAGGCGTTTTTTCCAGAACCCGCCTGATCCCGGCAAGGATTGATTGCAGGGGGTCCTGTAAAGCTTCAAAAACCTCATGCGAAGAAATGTTTATGCTACCCGGGAGGCCTGTCATTATATCCTGGCCGCGGACTTCAATTGTCAGTTCTTCATCTTCCTGGGGAAAAGCAGTCCCAATTTCGGTTTTTATCCTTTCAGCAGTTCCCTCTCCAATCTTAAGGTTATAAACCTCTTTGACATAACGAATCAGAGATTGATCAAAATTATCTCCCCCGATACGAAGGGATTCGGGAACTACAATACCACCAAGAGAGAGTACGGCAATATCTGTCGTCCCCCCACCAACATCAACAACCATATTACCCGAGGGCTCTTCAATGGCCAGGCCAGCTCCCAGAGCCGCAGCAAGAGGTTCCTCAATCAAAAAGGTTTTCCTTGCTCCTACCTGCATGGCTGCTTCGATTACCGCTCTTTTTTCTACACCGGTAACCCCTGCGGGAACACAGACCATCACCAGGGGCTTGACCAACCGGTGCTTGCCCAGGATTTTATTAAGAAACATTTTTAACATGGCCTCGGTTATATCAAAGTCTGCTATAACTCCTTCCCGCATGGGCCGAGTAGCCACAATATTGGCAGGAGTTCGACCCAGCATGCGTTGGGCTTCTTTCCCTACTGCAAGAACCCGGTTGGTGTTTTTATCCAGGGCCACAACCGATGGTTCCTGCAAAACTATTCCCTTTCCTTTTTCATATACCAGTACCGTGGCGGTTCCTAAATCAATACCAATCTTCCTCGAAAAGTTCCACATGCTGCGGCCTCCTATATCCTGATTTAAATTTATTTAGTATATACTTCGCTTATATCTATTTATTTCCTGCCCTTTAACACCATGTCCTCAAAGGGAAGGAAAACCAATAATAGCTTAATTATTCCTGTTCCTTTTTAATGCTATCCCTGATAAACACCCAGTCTTCTTCGTATTCTTCCCAAACCTGCCCTGCAACAGCCAGTCTTCCCAGGAAATACCGGTTCTCTACCCGGAAAAAAAGGTAATGCCCTATGAGAACATCATCTTCTCCCAGTCCGGTTTCCATTGTAATTACCAGACCTTCTTCAATACCTTCCCAGGAGTGTTCCTCCAGTTCGCCTGTTTTTTCCCAGTTTCCCTCGGCAAAATGGTTAACCATATATTCTGCAAAAGTTTCAAGGTCCGTCCCCTCGATCTCGTAAAGAAAAAGGGAAAAAAGCGCGTTGTTTCTCTCATCCCCCAGGCGCAAAATTTCCAGGTTTTCCGGTTTCTCAACTTCCTGCCAGTTTCCAGGATAACTTAAATTAATTCCCGCAGGCAATTCGATCCTTTGAACTTCCTCTTCTGCGGAAACATTAAAACTCAAAAAAAGGGCCAGGATCAAGACAAAAATTGCTTTTCCCATACTACCCCCACCTCTCTTCAATAAAAACAATTTATTTACAGGTTTATAGCCAATTCAACCCATTTGAACCCCTATTGCCAATTGATGTTATTAGAATAACATTTAACCCTGGATTTATCAAATAATTCTTCTGCTTTTAAAGAAATCCAACCAGACCCTATCATCTCTTCCAGAATCAGCTTTCTATACTTGGAGCAAGCATTCCTGCTCGAAAAAAGAAGGAAACCAAATTACCAAAAAGAAATTATCTCCAGAGGGGAGGGTTGCTCGTGGAAGAACGTTTAAACCTGGTAGAACGAGTCGTCGGACTCCTGATAGAACCGCGTAAAACCCTGAACTATATAGGAGAAAATCCTGACCTGCTGGGCCCAATTATTATTATCTTCCTGGTTAACCTTTTTAGCCTTCCCATCCAGGAATACAGCCAGGACCTTTTGGAAATGGTCCAGTTACCCGCTTCCCGGTCTCTTGTTTTTTCCGTCCAGATATTTGCTGCCTACCTGGGTTGGCTGCTAATTGGAGCAATTTATTTAGGCCTTACCCGGATCCTTGGGGGGGTTGCAAACTACCGCCAGCTGTTAGCCCTTTCCGGCTACATCCAGTTTATAGCCCTCCTGGGAACTATGATCAAAACACCGGTTCTGGCTCTAACAGGAAATTTGATAACTTTCAGCCCGGCAATTTTCCTCGAGTTTCAGCAAAGATTTTATACTCCCCTTGGAGCCCTACTGGAGCGTTTTGATCTCCTCAACTTGTACTCCCTCTTTCTCCTGGGTCTGGGCTTTTTTATAATCGCCCGACTGTCTCGAAAAAGGACAATTGTTCTAATTGGTTTTTTCTGGGTCTGGGGAACTATTTTCAGCGTTCTGGGGGCAATGATCCTTTAGTTTAATTCTTTAAATTAAAAGGAGGCTTTAGGCCTTTTTTATCGAAGGCAATTTTATCAGTTTTTTATAAGGAGGAGTAACTCAGAAATGGAAAAAAAGGGAACCCCCAAAACAGCCTACTTTATCCTGATTCTGATCCTGGCTTTTTCAGCAGCTGGGTGTGACTTTCTTTTAGGAGATCCTTATTCCCTAACAGTAGAGGTCCTTGATTTCGAGAAAAATCCCCTGGAGGGAATGAAAGTAACCAACTCAAGCCGAACCGAGACTGGTGAAACTGATAGTAATGGAAAAGTCACTCTTTTTGATTTGAGAAGAACTACAGAAATCCAGGTATTTGATCCCGAGCGAGAAATTGCCTTTCCACCAAAAAAAGCAACTCCCGAAGACGAGAACAAAACTATCACAATCGAAGCAAAATATTATATTCACCTGGCCGAGGTTGCGGGGACCATTACTGTTCCTGAAATTGAGGGCGAGAATATAAAATATTCCGTAGACGTGCTTGATAAAAATCCTCTATTATCCCAAGGGGATCCGGAAAGTTTTGGGCAAGAAAGATCCCTATTAACACCCGAAGAAATTTCTTATAGTATAGAAGTAGAAATACTCGAGGATGATACTGGAGAAATGGTTACCGAGTTTTTCATCTTCGCCCAGGTCTATACTTTTATGGAAGGACCTATTGCGATGGGAATGTACGGCGTGGAAAGCAGGAGCGAGTTGTATGACAGTGATGAACCGGATAAAATCACAATACAACCAGGCAAAACTCGTGAAGGAATTGATTTTCAGCTTTTCGAGGTTGAATAAAATTTTTTTAGTTTTTCTCACAATCATCTTTTAAAAAACCCCGGTTTTCCGGGGTTTTTTCTTTGCCAATAAAAAAGCGCCTAACCAGGGCGCTCCTCTATTCCAGGTGCAGGTCTGCTCCCAAACCTTTAAATTTTTCTTCAATCTTTTCATACCCACGTTCCACGTGGAAAAAGTCATTGATCTGGGTTTCTCCTTCTGCTGCCAGGCCAGCGATAATCAGGGCTACACCGGCCCTGAGGTCGGTAGCCCAAACCTTGGCACCGGATAGGCGGGAAGGCTTGACAATAGCGCCCCGGCCGTCCAGCTGGATATCTGCTCCCATTCTTTTGAGTTCATCCACGTGCATAAACCTGTTTTCAAAAACCGTTTCGATTACCAAACTCGTTCCTTCCTCTGCCTGGGTCAACAGCGCCATCATCTGGGGCTGAAGGTCGGTAGGAAAGCCTGGATGGGGCAGGGTTTTCACATCAACACCCGTGAGAGAGTTGGGTGCTGTTACCCGGACTCCTTCTATATCCTCTTCTATTTTAACTCCCATTTCCTTGAGCTTTGCGAGAAGAGATTTGAGGTGCTCGCAGAGAGAATTGCGCACATAAACATCACCCCTTGTTGCAGCAGCAGCAATCATGTAGCTGCCGCTTTCAATCCGGTCGGGGATAATTCGATGCTGGGTAGAACTGAGCTTGTCAACACCCTCAATCTTGACAATATCGGTACCCACACCTTTAATGGCCGCTCCCATAACTGTAAGCATATTGGCCAGGTCAATAATTTCTGGTTCCCGGGCAGCGTTCTCTATTACGGTCTGTCCTTCAGCCCTTGAAGCCGCAAGCATGATATTAATCGTCGCACCTACACTGGGATAATCGAGATAAATCTTGGCTCCTTTTAATTTTTTATTCGCCCTGACTTCCACTACCCCGTGGTCCAGGTGGACATCGGCCCCCAGCGCTTTAAATCCTTTCAGGTGAAGGTCAATGGGGCGATTTCCGATTGCACACCCGCCCGGAAGAGCAATGCGAGCTTCTCCGTTCCGGGCAAGCAGGACACCGAGGAGGTAATAGGAAGCCCTGAGCTTGCGGACCAGTTCATAGGGAGGTTCTGCAAAAGTTGCCTGTTGGGGATTAATGGTCATTGTGCCCTGGTCATAGGTAACCCCGACACCCATGGATTCAAGGATCTGCTGCAGGTGAAAAACATCCCTGAGGTCGGGAATGTCATCAAGCTGGGTTTCCCCTTTTGCCAGGATGGCAGCATTTATTATCGGCAGGGCGGCGTTTTTGGCTCCACTGGCCCTAACCTCTCCCTGTAATCGTTTTCCCCCTGTTAAAAATAACTTGTTTCCCACTCATGAGCCTCCTTCGCATTTCTGTAGCTGCTTTCTTTCCTGCAGGCCTGCGGAAAAATCTCATTTCTCAATTACTGATTATCCCGGGCGGCCTTAATCCGGGCCATTGCCCGCTGCAGTGCTGCCTCCGCCCGGGACTTATCAAATTCTTCTTTTTTCAACCGGTCTTCTGCTCGTTTTTTGGCTTCCAGAGCCCTTTCCAGGTTAATTTCCTCGGGCAATTCTGCCGTTGCAACCAGAATGGTGATTCTCTGGGGCAAAACCTCCATAACTCCCTGGCTTATAGCAAGGGGCAGAAACCCTTCTTCTTCGGAACGGCGGATTCTAACTACCCCTATTTTCAGGCTGGTTACCAGGGGAAAGTGTTGCGGGAGAATCCCGATTTCCCCGTCAACAGCCGGAGCGATTACCATCTCTACCTGCTCCCGGAGCAGAACCCGTTCCGGGGTCAATATTTCCAGTTCAACCTTGGAGGCCATGGCTTACTCCTCCTTCAATTCCTTGGCCTTTTGCACGGCTTCATCAATTGCTCCAACCATGAAAAATGCTTCTTCTGGTAAATCGTCATGCCGGCCTTCCAGGATTTCTTTAAAACCACGAATCGTTTCTTCCAGCGGTACATATTTCCCGGGCCGACCGGTGAACTGTTCGGCAACGAACATGGGCTGCGAGAGGAAACGCTCAATTCGGCGGGCCCTGTTTACAACAACTTTATCATCTTCTGATAGTTCATCCATCCCCAGAATGGCAATAATGTCCTGCAGGTCCCGGTAGCGCTGGAGGATCTCCTGGACCCGCCGGGCAGTATTATAGTGTTCATCGCCAATTATATTGGGGTCAAGGATTCTGGAAGTAGAATCAAGGGGATCCACTGCTGGATACAGCCCTTTTTCTGCAATAGAACGGGAAAGAACTGTGGTTGCATCAAGGTGGGAGAATGTTGTAGCAGGAGCAGGATCGGTGAAGTCATCAGCGGGAACAAAAATTGCCTGGACCGAGGTGATTGAACCCTTTTTGGTCGAGGTTATCCTTTCCTGCAGGGCCCCCAGGTCCGTTGCGAGGGTCGGCTGATAACCAACAGCAGAAGGCATCCGGCCCAGGAGAGCTGATACCTCTGAACCCGCCTGGATAAACCGGTAAATATTGTCGACGAAGAACAAAACGTCCTGCCCCTGGGTATCGCGGAAAAACTCGGCCTGGGTAAGAGCAGTTAATCCGACTCTCATCCTCGCTCCGGGGGGTTCGTTCATCTGGCCGAAAACCATGGCTACCTTGTCAATTACCCCGGATTCCTTCATTTCCATCCAGAGGTCGTTACCTTCCCGGGTCCGCTCTCCAACGCCGCCAAACACTGAAAAGCCGCCGTGCTGGGTAGCTATGTTGTTGATAAGTTCCATGATTATTACAGTCTTACCCACCCCGGCACCGCCGAAGAGTCCGATTTTGCCTCCCCGAACATAGGGTTCCAGGAGGTCAATAACCTTAATCCCGGTTTCAAAAATTTCGGTAGTCGTTTCCTGTTCGTCAAAGCGGGGCGGACTTTTATGGATGGGGTGGTAAGCTTCTGCTTTTACCTCGCCCAGCTTGTCAATGGGTTCTCCCAGGACGTTAAAAATTCGACCGAGGGTTCCCTCGCCAACGGGAATGGAAATAGGTCCTCCAGTATCCCGGGCCGGCATTCCCCTGGTCAATCCTTCAGTTGCATCCATCGCAACACAGCGCACCCGATTATCACCCAGGTGGTGCATTGTTTCAATGGTCAGGTCAATTCCTTTTTCTTCATCTTCTATCTTTATCGCTCCATAAATATCTGGCAGTTTTCCCGAGGGAAAATAGACATCGACAACGGGGCCAATTACCTGGATAACTCGCCCGATATTTTCCTTTTCACCAGTCATCTTACAGACCTCCTCACACGCATCATTTCAGAGCCTCGGCGCCACCGACAATTTCAGAAATTTCGGTGGTAATTTCTTCCTGCCGGGCCCGGTTATAGGAAATGGTCAGATTTTCAATCATTTCCTGGGCATTTTCAGTTGCAGCATCCATCGCTGTCATCCTGGCTCCAAACTCGCTTGCCTTTGATTCCAGTAAAGCCCCATAGATTATATTCTCAACAGAGCGTGGTAAAACCAGGTCCAGAATGGTATAGGGATCAGGTTCCATAATATATTCCCTGCGGCCCTCCTGGGGATCCATTTCCCGCTTTTCCAGGGGCAGCAGGGGAAGCAAAAGGGGACTCTGGCTTAAAGCCGATTGGAACCTGGTATAAGCCATTAAAACCTGGTCAGTTTTCTCCTGGATAAAGTCATCCACGAGAATCTGGCAGAGCTCCTGGGCAAGTTCAAAAGAAGGGTAATCAGGAATATCAACAAAATCTCGGGTTATTTCATAACCCCGGGGTTTTAAAGCGTCCCGTCCTTTTTTCCCGACAGTAACCAGCTTTAAATTGGGAAAATCCCCGAGTTCCTGTTCTACCATCTTAATTACCCTGTGGTTGTAACCCCCGCATAACCCTCGGTCAGCCGTAAAAAGGAGAACGGTAATCTTCTCAATTTCCCGGTGGGCGAGCAGGGGGTGTTGATCCGGGTCAATGGTAGCGGAAATTCCCCTGATTATATCCTGGGTCCTCTGGAAAAAGGGGCGGGTTTTTTCTGCCCTTTCCTGGGCCCTGCGCAGTTTGGTAGCCGAAACCATCTTCATGGCCCGGGTGATTTTTTGCGTGCTCTGGACACTTTTTATCCTCCGCTTAATATCGCGCATCGTGGCCATTTTATATCACCCTACCCTGCAGCTTCTTCGGCAGTCGCCGATTTTTTATAAGACTTGAGATACCTTTCAATTGCTTCCTTTAACTTTTTCTCAACCTCTTCTTTTAGTTCTCCGGTTTTTTGGATTTCATCCTTTAACTCGGAATACTCACTCTTTATAAACTGCAAAAGACCCTTTTCAAAAGCATCGATTTCTTCAACTTCAATTCCGTCCAAATAACCCCGGGTTACTGCGTAAATCGCGAAAATCTGCTCAGTTACATCCATGGGCTGGTACTGGTCCTGTTTTAGAACCTCCACGATGCGGTATCCCCTGGCCAGGCGCCGCTGAGTCGCCTTATCAAGGTCTGAACCGAACTGAGCAAAAGCTTCCAGTTCCCTGAACTGGGAAAGATCGAGCTTCAGGGTTCCCGAAACTTTCTTCATCGCTTTAATCTGGGCGTCGCCACCAACCCGGGAAACAGAGATACCAACATTGATGGCAGGACGAACCCCGCTGTAGAATAGTTCGCTCTCCAAAAAGATCTGCCCGTCCGTAATTGAAATAACGTTGGTGGGAATGTAGGCAGAAACGTCAGCAGCCTTGGTTTCAATAATGGGCAGGGCGGTAAGTGAGCCCCCGCCTTCTTCATCATTTAACTTGGCAGCCCTTTCTAAGAGCCGGGAGTGCAGGTAAAAAACATCACCCGGGAAAGCTTCCCGCCCCGGAGGGCGCCTCATCAAAAGCGACATCGTCCGGTAGGCTACGGCATGCTTGGAAAGGTCATCATATATTATCAGGACATCCTTGCCCTGATGCATGAACTCTTCGGCTATTGCACACCCTGCATAGGGAGCAAGAAACTGCAGGGGAGAAGAATCTGAAGCAGTAGCAGAAACCACGACAGTATAATCCATTGCACCTTCCTGGCGGAGGCGCTCGTTAATCTGAGCCACCGTCGATTTTTTCTGCCCGATAGCGACATAAACACAGATAACGTCAAAATCCCTCTGGTTGATAATGGTGTCGATGGCAATGGCGGTTTTACCTGTCTGGCGATCTCCAATTATCAGCTCCCGCTGTCCCCGGCCAATGGGTACCAGGGAGTCAATGGCCTTAAGGCCGGTCTGGAGAGGAACCTCCACCCTTTTCCTCTGGACAACACCGGGGGCTTTATATTCTACCGGGCGGTATTTTTCCGTTTCAATCGGTCCTGCTCCATCCAGGGGCTGTCCCAGACTGTTAACCGTCCTGCCCAGCATTTGTTCCCCCACGGGAACTTCAACTACTCGGCCCGTGCGGCGGACCCGGTGCCCTTCTTTGATCAGGGTCTCTTCACCCAAAAGGATTGCCCCGACACTCTCTTCTTCCAGGTTAAAAACCATACCATAAACTCCGTGGGGAAATTCCAAAAGTTCCCCCGCTACACAATCTTCAAGACCATACAGGCGGGCAATTCCATCCCCTACATTCAGGACAGTTCCCACCCCTACGGTCTCCAGTTCCTGTTCATATTTTTCAATCTGTTCTTTTATAACTGCGCTGATTTCTTCAGGCCGCAACTTCATCCGTTATTCACCCCAATCTGGCTGACTTGGATCCGGCTCAATTTCTCCCGCAGCTTTTCCAGCCCTCGCTGCAAACTTCCATCGATAAGGATATCCCCCACCTTGAGAACCATGCCCCCAATAATGGACCGGTCCACCTGAACCTCCAGCTGGATGTCCTTACCGGTGGCTTTTTGCAGTTTCTGCAGGATTTTCTCCTCCAGGTCTTTCGGCAGCGGTCTTGCAACCCGGACCTCTACCGGCATTATATTGTAATGGGCATCTTTCAATTCTGCAAAAACATGGCCAATCTCGGGCAGCAGGGGCAACCGACCCTTGTCTGCTAAAAGAAGAAGCAGATTGGCCGTAAGAGGATGGCTGTCTTCCCCCAGGCGGGATAAAACTTTCTTCTTGGCGTCCCGGGTAATCCGGGGGTGGAAAAGTAAACCCTTGAGGTCTTTTTCCTCTTCCCACAGGGAAATCAGCCGTTCCAGGTCGGACTGCAGGATTTCAATCACGTCGTGCTCCAGGGCCAGAGTGAAAAAAGCCTGGCCGTATCTTTTCCCCGCAGCAGAAACGGTTATCATCAATGATCACCCAACCTCTCGTCTGGAAGTTCGGCAACCACCCGCTCCATTAATTCCCTGTGGTCTTCTTCGCTTAATTTTTCTTCCAAAAAACGTCCGGCCGCCCGGAGTGATAACCCGGCGACTTCATCTCGGAGCTGGGCCCTTGCTTCGTTCTGGGCCCGCCGGATTTCTTCCTGAGCTCTCTGTTTTTCCCTGCGGCCCTCTTCCCGGGCCTGGTTAACAATTTCTTCGGCCTGCTCCCGGGCTTTTTTGCTAGCCCGGTCAATTACTCCCCGGGCCTCTTCTTCAGCCTGGGCCAGTTTATTTTCATACTCGCTGCGGTACTCTTCGGCATTTTTCCGCTCGCGGCGAGCTCTTTCCAGGTCATCCTGAATTTTCTCCCTGCGCTCATCAATTTTACCCAGAACGGGTTTATAAAGAAAACGGTGCAGGAGGTACATCAGGATCAGGAAGTTGACCACATCAAAGAATATATTATAATCCAAAAGGCTCAACGGCAGGTACCTCCCTTCTCCTTAAACAAATTTTCCAGCATAGCTAGAGGATAATGAAGAATAACAGGATCAGGGCGAATACAAAG
>PWGV01000071.1 GCA_003554585.1 Halobacteroidaceae bacterium
AAGTATAATTTGTCAATAGAATTTATTAGTATTTGATTATATTATTGCTATATAATTATATTTTTTTGTTAAAAAAATTTAAACCTTTCAAATCCTTTAGTTGTTTGGGATCCAATTGGAGAAAATAGGTGACCGGATTTTCTTAAAATAGTAGAAGACTTGCTCATCAGCTCAATTTCAATTTTGCTCAAAAAAAAATCCTCCGGTTGAAGGAGAATTTTTTTTGAAGTTAACCGTTCTGGAATTTAATTTATCGGGTTTCCTGGTCCCCGGACCAAGAAAAAAAGAGGGGTCCGGCCAGGATAGCCTGGTTTTTCTGGATCTGCCCCAGGTTATCCAGGGCGAAATCAACCCAGGCAGAGGTGCTGGGAACAGGAGCAAAGTAGCGCTTGGGAAACGGAATTTCAACTACAGGAGTATTTTCTGGGAGATTCGCCATGCTCCGCAGTTTTTTTAAGGCTGTTTCGAGTCCCCCCAGTTCATCTACAAGGCCGCGTTCAAGGGCTTGTTTTCCGGTCCACACACGGCCTCCCCCGATTTGATCAATATCTTCAGTGCTCATCTTGCGGCTGTCTGCAACCCTCTTCAGGAATAGATCGTAGACTTTTTTAATGAAATTCCAGGCCTGCTCCCGTTCTTCATCGGTAAAGGGTTCTTCTGGAGAACCAAAAAGGTCCCGCTTACCTCTCTGGATGGTTTCCCGGTTTAATAGGAGTTTTTCCAGGAAGGCCGAGTTAACAATTTTAGCACTGATTACTCCAATGGAACCGGTAATTGTGGAAGGCTGGGCAACGATGTAAGAAGCTGGAGTTGCCACGTAATACCCTCCCGAACCTGCGACTGAGCCCATCATTGCTACAAGAGGCTTTTTGGCTGCGATTTTCCTCAGGGTAGAGCTCATGGCTTCCGAGGAAGCTGCAGAACCTCCCCCGGAATCAATGTAGAGCAGGACTGCCCTGGCTCTTTTGTCTTTTAAGGCCATGCGGGCCTGCTGGACAAAGGTAATATCCCCGGTCTGCTCATTGAAAAGAAAGGGTATGGGTATGGGGCGCCGCCCGGGAGGACGCTGGCTTTTTCCGTCAACGATGTTCCCCTGGACCCTCAATACTGCTATGTATTTGCCAGGTGAGGGAGGAAGAGGGCGTAGAAAAACCCTGCGGCACTCGTTCCAGCTCGCAATTTTAACGGGCTTGTCAGCAGTCCCGAGAAATTCCGGAAGGTCATCAGAGTTTGCAATGCCATCAACTGCTTTTGCTTCAACCGCTTCTTCTCCGTTAAAGGGAGTTTTTCCAATAAAAGATTCGATTTCTTCCTTATCAATTTTTCTTTCCTCTGAAATTGCTCCGATTAGCTGTTCATACTGGGATCCCATTAGCCAGGTCACCATTTCCCGTACTTCCTCAGACATATCAGAACGGATGAATCTCTCCATGGCGGATTTATAGGGGCTGATCTGAACCACATCAAATTTTATCCCTGCCCAGTCCAGGGCTTTTTTCATGTAGAGCTGTCTGCTGCCCAGGCCCAGGGTGTAAACAAAACCCCCTTTTTGCAGCAGAATCCGGTCAGCTGCTGTTGCCAGGTAATAGGTCTGGTTGTCGTAGGAAGTGGCCCAGGTGATTACTTCTTTGTTTTTTTCCTGGAGTTTTTTGACCATATCCCGGAGTGCTTGCAGCCGGGAAAAGGGCATAGCCAGGTTGCCCAGTTGGAATATAACTCCCTTTACCCGGGGATTTTCTCCCACCAATTTAAGCTCTGCTTCCAGTTCCTGCAGGCTTTTTACTGTACCTTTCATTTTCCTTTGTAAAAGACCCTCGGGTGGTTCTTTCAGGTCCGGATAAGAACCGTGCAGGGTAAACATTACGTAATCGGGCGCCCGGCGGCCTTTTTTTATCAGGTTCCCTAAAAGGGTTAACCCTGAACGAATAATGTATAAAAGATAGGCGATAAGCAAAAGATCCGCTCCTTTCAAAGCTTGATAAATATTCTCTTCTTCCTTTTCCTGAAAATTCCTTGCGTAAAGAGATAAAATTAGGATTTAACTGGGGCAAATTAGTATCAGTATCCTGTTGACAAACAAGGAAAGATCCTTTATAATTGAAATTGATAATCAAAATCATTTACTTGCTTTGCTTAGCAGAAAGGAAGTGGAAAAATCATGGATACCAGCATTGAATATCTTGCTCAATACCTGCAGCGGGAAAGAGACCGGGAAATCTGCAATAAGATTCGCCATAACAGGTAAAGGGCGAAAATAATAGAAGGTCAGGTGAAACAGGGGGCCCTAACAACGTCCCCTGTTTTTTTGTTATAATCAAAGGGGGAGGTGGCGATTTGGACTGGATTGGCATTGACGGGTGCCGGGGTGGCTGGGTATACATAGCTCTGGGGGGCGGAAAATGGAAGGCCGGGGCCAAAAGCTCTATTCAGGAATTACATGAACTCCTCTTAAAGGCTCAACTGGTTTTAATCGATATGCCGATTGGATTTCCCGATACCCGTGAACCCGTCCGCAGCTGCGACCGGCTGGCCAGGAAAATTCTCGGGAAAAAAGCAAGCAGTATCTTCCCCGTTCCTGCGCGGGAAACCCTGAATGCATCAAACTACGAAGAGGGCAATAGGATTAACCGGCAAATACTAGGAAGGGGTTTAAGCCGGCAGAGCTGGGGAATTACTCCTAAACTAAAGGAGCTGGATGAATATTTGCGTTCCTCGGGGAAAACAGTAAATATTAGAGAAGCTCACCCGGAAGTTCTTTTCTGGAGTTTAAACCATAAGCAGGTATTTGAAGCAAACAAGAAAACTAATAAAGGATTTGTGGACAGGATTAACCTTCTGCAAGAGTTTTTCCTTAAAGATTTGGAAATCCATGATTTTCTCCTGGAGTCCTATCCCCGGAAAGAAATTGCCCCGGACGATGTTTTAGATGCCCTGGTTCTTGCGGTTTCTGCCCTCATGAGCAAAAAGGGACTTATCAGCCTGCCCCGTGAAAAAGATTATGACCTGCTGGGGATGCCCCGGGAAATCGTCTACCCCAACTATTATTTTCCTGGACCCAGAAAGAGCGTTTGAATCAAAACGAAAAAGAGAAAAAGAGATAGAAAAATTTTCTCGTAAAGATTTTCCCCTTTCCGTTAGCCCGCTAACCGGAAAAAGGGAAAATAGGTCAGGGGAACGAAGTTAAAATATAGGAATAACCGCACGGGGAGGGGGTTAATTTGGCCAGGAAAAACAGAAAATACCTGATCCTTGCCATGGTGGTGATTGCCCTTATGGTGACCTGGTGGGAACTGGGTTCGGGGTTTGTCCAGACCGGACCCGAACCAACTCTGGAGAATGGTTTTGCAACTGAAGCCCGTTTTTTCGAAACCCTTGAAGACGGCAGGGTTCAGTGCGGGATTTGTTTTCGGAATTGTGTAATTGCTCCCGGAGAAAGGGGCTTCTGTCAGGCCCGGGAAAACAAGGATGGAGTTTTATATAGCCTGGTTTATGGGCTACCCTCGGCCCTGCAGAGGGACCCCATAGAAAAGGAGCCCATGTTTCATGTCGACCCTGGATCCAGCATTTACTGCATTGGAACCGCCAGCTGTAATTTCCGCTGCCGGCACTGCCACAACTGGCACTTGTCCCAGCTAACAATTGAAGAGGTCGGATCTTATTACCAGAGGACACCGGAAGACCTGGTCCGGGAAGCAAAAGAGAGGGGAATGCCGGCGATTTCCTTCACTTATAACGAGCCCACAATTCTTTACGAATATATTTACGATACTGCCCGGGCGGCCCAGGAAGAGGGAATCCGCTTTATTTTCCACACCAACGGGTCCATGAATCCTGAACCCCTGCGGGAATTACTGCCTTATGTTGATGCAGTAACGGTGGACTTAAAAGGTTTTTCCGACCAATTCTACCGGGAGATTTCCCAGGCCAGGTTGGAGCCGGTCCTGAATACCCTGGAGATAATAAGGGAAGAAGGGGTCTGGCTGGAAATCGTTAACCTGGTAATTCCCGGGTACAATGATGATCCGGAAGAAATCCGGGCCATGTGCCGCTGGATAAAAGAACAACTCGGTCCCCAGACGCCGCTTCATTTTACCCGCTTCACTCCCGCTTACAGGCTGACCGGGGTTCAGCCAACACCGGTTGAAACCCTGGAAATGGCGCACAGGATAGCGGGAGAAGAGGGACTGGAATATGTATATATTGGCAATGTTCCCGGACATATTCATAACTCAACTTTCTGTCCTGATTGCGGGGAAACCATAATTCAGCGGTACCACTTTTCTGTATACCAGGTAAATATTGATGATGGGGAGTGCAATAACTGCGGAAATGAAATTCCCGGGATCTGGCCATGAAGCATTTAAACTTCTCCCTCCTGGTTTTTTTGACTCTGCTGATTGGCGCCGGGGGGATGACCGGGCAGTTAATCCTTTTACGCGAATTACTGGTTGTCTTTTATGGAAACGAACTAACCATGGGGCTAATCCTGGCCAACTGGCTAATTGCAGAGGCAGCCGGGGCGTTTTTGGGTGGGCGCAGGTTTTTTGCCGAACGCTCCCTTCCCGGCTATTTTTACCTGCTTTTATTATATGGAATTATGCTACCGCCAGCTGTTTTTCTCAGCCGGACCCTTTCCGGAACGCTTTTCTCTCCCCTTTGGGGAGAGGCTCTGGGATTGGGCCCGGTTTTCCTTATTTCTCTACTTGTTGTAGGACCGGTAAGCCTTGTTCATGGAGCCCTTTTTCCCCTGGCTACCCGGCTCTGTGATCAAAAAGCGCCCATCGGGCAGATTTACCTCTACGAAACCCTGGGGACTTTAATGGGGGGGCTTTTTTTCTCCCTGTTTGCAGCCGGCCGATTTGTCTCCATGGACCTGGCGGTAGGGCTTGGTCTTCTCCACCTGGTAGCGGGTGCGGTAATCCTGGGGGCGGGTTACAGGGACCGGAAATACGCTGCAGTTTTACTGGCGGGGGTTTTTTTAATCATCCTTATCTTTGCTCCCCTTACGGAATACCTGGAGGAAAGATCCCTTGATATTTACTGGCGGGGTCAGGAGAGGGTTTTTTCAGGGCATACTCCTTTCGGCAATATAGTAGTCCAGGTAAGCGGGGAACAGTATACTTATTATTATGATGGGCGGCCGCTTTTAACGGTTCCTGCTCCTGATCTGGCTCCCATCCAGGAATTTATCCACCTTGTTGGAGCCACCCATCCCGGGCCCCGGGAAATATTATTCCTGGGTGGGGGCCTGGGCGGTTCAATTGCAGAGGCCCTGCGGCATCCAGTAGAGAGAGCGGTTTATGTTGAGCTGGATCCCAAACTGGTGCAACTTGCCGGGAGGTTTCCCACCAAACTGACTGAAAAAGAACTGGGAGATCCCCGCCTCGAAGTTAAAACCACCGACGCCCGCTATTACCTGGGCCGGACCGAGTCCAGCTTTGACCTTATCTTTTTGGGAAGGATCAGCCCGGATACCCTGCAGACCAACCGTTTATTTACCTCGGAATTTTTCCAGGTAGCAGAAGGAAGGTTAAAAGATGGAGGAATTATGGCTTTTGCAGTTCCGGGATCTTCCACCTACCTCAGCCGGGAAATGGCTGAGCTCAACGCCAGCCTGTATCAAACGCTGCAGGATGTTTTTCCCTACACCCTGGGAGTTCCTGGAGACCAGATTATTTACCTTGCTTCCAACCGGCCCCTGGAAATTGAGCCTTCCCTCCTGGCCTCGAGGTTAGAAGAAAGAGGGCTATACGGGGAACTCTGGTCAGAAACATATTTGGAATTTCGCCTGGAAGAGGACCGGCTTTCCTGGCTGGAGGAAAATCTGGGAAGCCAGGAGATTGAACTGAATTACGATTTTTCCCCCGCGGGTTTTTACTATGCCCTTTCTTTCTGGGGCCGCGCTTATTCCCCGGCTTCTTCAACAGTCCTGGATTTTTTCTCCGATTGGGAGGCAGAACACTTTTTCCTGCTTTTGGGCGGAGTTTTGCTTTTAGGAGGATTGCTTTTTTCTCCGCGGGGAACCCTGATCTATGCAGTGGGCAGCAGCGGGGGAACTGCGATGGGGCTGGACCTTTTAGTGCTCTTCACCTTCCAGTGCCTTTATGGATATATCTACCAGATGGCCGGGGTGCTCATGGCGACCTTTATGCTGGGAATGTTCCTGGGAGGCAGGCTGGTTATTAACCGGGAGCAAAAGAAGAGGAAAACCTTTCTTGCCCTGGAGGTGCTGGTTATAGCTTCCCTGGGGTTGTTTTATGGGCTGGCACTTTTTCTCCAGCAGGAAATGGGCAGGATTGATCCCAACCTGACGCTCCTCCTGCTTGCTTTTTATGCGCTTTTGGGAGGAGGTTTTCTGGGAGCCCAGTTTCCCCTTGCCGCCGCCCTGCACCCTGCGGGGGAGAGGGGTGGCGTGGCCGGTTTGATCTATGGAGCAGATCTAATAGGAGGTTATCTGGGGGGTCTGGCCATAGGGTTTGTATTGTTTCCCCTCCTGGGGCTGGGTCAGACCCTGTTATTTTTGGGCGGCTTAAAAGCAGTAAGCTTTATTCTTTTCTGGACCCGGGGAAGGGGGTTAGATGATGATTGAATACCTTCAACTCAATATTCCAGGATGGCTGGTGGTTGGACTTGCCACGGGTTTTGGGCCCTGCATGGGGCATCAGTTTTTAATCCTTTTACCCTACCTTTCCCTTACGGGCAGGGGTCCTAAGGATAGTTTTAAGGAAGTCCTGGGGTTTTCCCTGGCCCGGATAACAACCTATGGCCTTTTGGGCCTGGGCAGCGGGATTTTGGGCCGGGCTTTTTCCGAGAGGATTACTGATCCGGCAGTAATTGGGGGAGCCCAGGGTTTTTTGGGATTACTGCTTTTAGGGCTTGCCGTGATGTTTCTGCTCTGGCGGGAAAACCCTATCTGCCGTATTTTAGAAAAAGCGAAGGGGAGGGCCATGGCTCTTGCCGGGTTTTTTACCTCTTTATCTCCCTGTCCTGCTTTGCTTGGTCTTCTGGCTTATGCTGCCGCAGTGGCAAACCCGCTGCAGGGCCTGCTGGCCGGGGTTGCTTTTGCAACTGGAACATCTCTCTCTCCGCTCCTCGTCGCAGGGCCCCTCTGGGGCTGGCTGCAGAAAAGAATTAGCCCAGAGAAAGTGAGAAATGCAATCAGGATACTGGGGGGATTAATCCTTTTTGGTTATGGCTGGCAGCTTATACTGCGTTTTATTTTATAAACCTAGAGCAGGAAAACGGGTTGCGGAGACTAAGTATAAGTTAAGCCTTAAAGAAAAAACTGGGAAAGGGGTAATGAAATGCAAAGAGGACCTGAAAAGGGGTGGGAAAGAATAATTATCCCCTTTTTTACGGCTTTGTTGATTGTTTTAATATTTTCCGGAGGAACCGGAGCTTCTGGGGAACTTTTTTTTACCATTATGCATACCAATGATGAACACTCTTCCCTTGTCCCCCGTGGCCCGGCAGTTGATTATAGCCCGGATTATCCGGACCCAACTGTAGGTGGAATTGCCCGGGTTGCAACTGCAGTTGAAAGGATTCGCGAAGGGAAAAAGGCCGATGGTGAACCTGTTTTGCTTTTTTCAGGAGGAGACTTTATTGGTGGAGCCCCTTATGCCTGGTTAACCCTGGAGGGGTTAACGCCTGAAATCAGCCTGATGCGTTACATGGGCTATGATGCCGTGGTAATTGGCAACCACGAATTCGATTACGGTCCCGATATTTTGGCTGATTACCTGGAAAAGGCAGGGTTTCCCCGGGCCAACCGCTATCTGGGAGTTCTGGGGAGCAATATTAATCCACCTTCCGATCATCCCCTGAGCGAGGTAGGTATTGAAGAAACCCGGATCCTGGAGCTGGATAACGGACTCCGGGTGGGGCTTTTTGGCCTGATCGGTAAGAATGCTATCAGTGTTGCAACCAATACGGGTGACGTGGAATTTTCCGAGCAGCACGAAACCGCCCGCCGCCTGGTCGCGGAATTACAGGAAGAGGGTGTAGATGTAATAGTCCTTCTGAGTCATTCCGGTGTGGAAGAAGAAAAGGCTCTGGCCCGGGAAGTTCCGGGGATAGATGTAATCGTAGGAGGCCACTGCCACACCGCCCTTTATGAGCCGGAACGGCAGGGTGATACAATCATAGTCCAAGCTGGTGGTCTTCTTTCCTATCTGGGGGTTCTTGAACTTGCCTTTAATCCCGAGACAAAAGAGATCCGGGTTCGGAATGAAGAAACCGGCAGTCCTTTCCTGGTTAAAATAGATGATGAAATTCCCCCCCACCCGATTATTTCATCCGCTATGGAATATTATACAGACAGGTTAAACGCGGTTGTAGAAAGGGTAACAGCCGGGCACTTTTCGCATGTTTTTGCCCCCATCGCCTATTCTCCCCACGAAATTCCCCGTCGGCCGCGCATGGCAGAGGCTCCTTTCGGGAATTACCTTACCGACGCCATGCGCCTTATTGCTGAAGAAGCAACCGGCGAAAAGGTTGACTTTGCTTTCCAGGCCAACGGCAATATCAGGGGAGGCGTAATTCCCGGGATGACGGAGCAGGCGGAAGGGCTGATTTCCTTTTACGATCTGGCCAAGCTTTCTTCCCTGGGAATGGGACCGGACGGTGAACCCGGCTATCCCCTGGCTTCAATTTACCTTACCGGGGAAGAGGTTCGCCGTGTTCTAGAGGTTTCCGCCTTTTTATCAGAATATATGGGTGATACTTATTTCCTGCAGACCTCGGGCCTGCGATACGAATATGTTCCCGAGCGGGCTCTTTTGCTGATCGTTCCCATTATTGACCTTCCCGTTCCTACAACGAGGGCAGTTGTTTCCGCCGAACGCTATACCGGCGAGGGAAGACAGACCGATCGGGACGAGGATTATGAACCCCTGGAGAGGGGAGACGAGAACCTTTATCACATGGTTACCGACCTTTATCTCCTGACCTTTTTACCCATGGTTGGAGAGCTCTTGCCTCAATTGGAATTGATCATTAAGGATGAAGAGGGAAGACCCGTTGAAGATATCCAGGATACTGTAATTGCCCTGGAGGGTGGAGAATTAAAAACCTGGCAGGCCCTGGTTGAATATGCTGCATCTCATCCGGAAAACGAAAAAGGGCTTTCGGAAATCCCCATTTATTATGGTTCAACCGCAGGCCGGATTGTTCCGGTCTCGAGACTTCCCCTCTGGGTTTACCCCAGCGCAGCGGTTATTGCTTTGATAATTTTAATCGGAGGCTGGAGAGCCAGGAGAAAAAGGATGAGAAAAAAAGTCAATTGGTACAGTAGGGTATAAAAAAAGGCGGGGTTTAAGCCCCGGCTTTTTTATATCAGACGAGGGAAATAAACCGGAATTGAACCAGGAAACCGGAAAAGCCAGTTGAGAAAAAAGTGTTGGGGGTTCCACGGGACGCACCGCTGAGAAAATTTTTTTCTCCTTTTCAGGCAACCCCATAAAAAAGGAAATGGAAGATATTTTAAGCATATAAAGGGAAATTATGCAATAGGGTGAATAATATTATTTAAGAAGTTGATTGATTAAAGCAACAAATCAGTTTGAACTTCCGGCCCGCGGAAATATGAAAACTGGGGAGATAAAGATGCATTTAAATGGTGCTTTCTCCGGAGCAAAAATAAAAAGAATAATTGTGTTTGTTGTTTTAGCGCTGGCGGTTATTTTATTTTTCGGCTGTGATTTTTTTGGGGGCCAGAAAGAGGAATTTTTTTTGTTTGTAAAATGGGTTGAAGACCACGGCCAAGTATGTATCCAACCAAATCAGGAAAAATATGAAAGGGGTACAGAAGTAAATTTGCTCGCCTCTCCCCGGATTGGCTGGAAATTCAGCCACTGGGAGGGTGATGCAGAAGGGACAGAAAAAGAAATTGAAATTATTATGGACTCAGATAAGAACCTTACTGCTCATTTTACCGGACCAGGTGCCCAGGCAAGCGGTACTATTACCATTGAACATAGCTGGCCGAAGTCCGTTGTTGAACAGGAGCTCAACTCCTCGAAGAATTTAACTCAACCTGGGAAAAAAGATGTAAAAACGATGGACCTGGAAAATTATAAACCAGGGGAGATGATCATTAAATTCCATCCAGTAACTGCACAGGCCGACAGGAACTCTGTTTTTCAGGGTTTGAACCTGGAGGTAATAGACCAATTAACAAGCCTAAATGCATACCTGGTAAAAACCCCGGGCCAGTTTATTGAAGCTGAAATTGAAATGGCCAGCATGATGGCTGGAGTATTGTACGCCGGGCCGAACTATACTGTCAGGGCATGTGTAACTCTTCCCGATGATCCATTATATGGTTACCAGTGGCATTATCCCCAGATACGTCTTCCCCAGGCCTGGAGTATTACAACCGGTTCCTCTGATATCAGGATCGCTGTCCTCGATACCGGGGTGGATGCTGGTCACCCG
The DNA here is from genome assembly GCA_003554585.1 of Halobacteroidaceae bacterium. GTDB lineage: Bacteria > Bacillota > Halanaerobiia > B1SED10-174 > B1SED10-174 > T1SED10-26. The sequence goes on from PWGV01000071.1 coordinate 10,438, forward strand.
GATTTAGGAGACAATGTTGCTGTAGCTTCAGGATACAACTTTATTGATGATAATTCCGATACAAATGATTTTAATGGTCATGGCACTCATGTTGCAGGAACAATCGGAGCCAATACCAATAATAACGAAGGTGTGGCCGGAGTAATGTGGGACTGCACAATAATCCCTGTAAAAGTTTTGGGTGATAATGGTACTGGGGAAACCTGGCAGGTTGCCAGTGGAATTCTCTATGCGGCGGGACTAGAAGAACCTTATCTTGCGGACCCCGCCCATATTATCAATTTGTCCCTGGGGGGCCCGGGGAAATGCGAAGTTATTGAAGAAGCAGTCCAGAAGGCGGCAAATCAAGGGGTGATTATGGTTGCAGCCAGCGGAAATAATAATAATAGCGGGGAACTCCTTTATCCTGCAGAATTTCCAGAAACAATAGCCGTTGGAGCTGTTAATTATAATTATCAGGACGCACCCGAACGGGCTTATTATTCCACTTATGGCCCACTGCTAGATGTTGTAGCACCGGGTGGAGATGGAACGGGTGGAATATTAAGCACTTATTTTGCTATAAATGGCAACAAGGTATACAAATACAGTTGTTTTCAAGGAACCTCAATGGCAACAGCCCATGTTTCCGGAGCAATAGGTTTGATGCTCTCCCGGGGGATTAAACCAAATAAAGTTCGGGAAATTCTCCATAGAACAAGTATGGACCTGGGAGAAGAAGGCTTTGACGAAGAATATGGACATGGGCTGATAAATACATATTGGGCGGTTAATAATGTGCAAAAGATAAAGGTTCTGGTTGGAAACAGGAATGGAAATGTAATTGATTCGGTTTGGGAAACAAAAATAGATCTCAGGAGTCAGGCTTATGAAATTGAGGAGATCCCCGGGGGCGAATATCGGATTTACGCCTGGATTGATGTAAAAGGAAACGGAGTTATTGAATCCGGCGATTACCTGGCAGAATCTTATTTAATTGATTTTTATGAGGAAAGAGAAGTTGAGTTAGACCTGATTTTGACGGAGGTGGAGTGATATCCACTGCAAATAATTCCTTAACGGGTTTGGTGAGAAGAAGGGTTTTTCAAAAAAGTAGCCGGGTTTTATACCCGGCTTTTTGTTTTTCCTATGAGGTTTCTCTTATTCTTTTACCAGAACCTTTTCAATATGTTCTCTAAAGGCCTTTCCCGCCAGGAAACCTGTTGTATGCCCCTTGTTAATGGTGGCAACAGGATGAGGTTTGAACGCATCTTTTTGCACCTCGTAACGGATTATTTGATCGTAAAGGGCCAGGAGGGGAAAGACGTTATCCTCCTGATGGCGGGAAAAATCCCCGGTAAAATTAAGTTTGGTTTCAATTTCTTCCCGGTGCTTAGAGACAGCAGGATTTACCAGCCGGGAATAAATTGAATCCAGGAAAATATCTGCGGGCCGGGGACCTCCCAACAGGGGGAGGTAAGCATCTGCAGTGTTATAAAACGCCCGGTGGAGGCAGGTTACCCAGCCGCCCAGGCTAATCCCGCTAACTATGATAGGGGAGCTTCCTTTTTCCCGGGAAAAATTAATTAACTCCTGGATTAACCTGGTGGAAGTGGTCAGCATTGTTAGGAACTGATTTAAATCGGCGATCTTTTCCAGGTAAAGGTTAAATGATTGGTGGAAAGGAGCCCTCAGGTTGAATAGGTTTGCTTCCAGCTCTCCCTGGCGGGGCTTGAAAATCTTGTAAAAAGAATTTTTCTCCCAGGCTTTGTATTTAAAAGGTTTTTCGTTATTGCCGTGATGATAGATGACAGTTGGAAAATGATCTCCCTTCCACTGGACCAGGTCAAACGCGGGATCTAATGGACCTGCAGGATTATTAACATTGAGTTCATAGATTCCTTCTTTTTTAATGGAGGGCAATTCCAGCTCCGCTTCTTCCAGCAGAGTTTTGTAGCCAGGGGAATTGATGGAGCTACGGAAAAATTTCTTTTTGCCCAGAACAAGGGTGGTGCTTTTAACGGTAATTCTATCGAGAAAAAAATGCATCTGACCACTCCTTAATATGACTATACAGTCATATAATATCATGGAAGAATTTTGTTGTCAAATCAAATAATTAAAATAAGATTATTAAAATTTTTCAAAAAAAATATTAAATTTTTCAATTTAGGGGTTGACAAAATATATCGACCTGAATATAATTAAGACAGAAGTTAAAAAAATTAATTAAAAGGTTTTAAAAAGAAAGGAGGTAACAAAATGTTTGATCAGAGTATGGCCTTTAGCGCAGCCTTCATCCACGCCGAGAAAATCAAGCCCCGCAAGAGAAGCCGCAAGTAAGCAAAGAAAAATTTAAGGGAGGGGAAAAAATGGAAACCCTACTCGGAAAAATGAAATATCAGGAAATGATAAATCGCAAGCAAAGGAGGCAAAAATAATGGTTAAAACAGAAAACCAAAAATGGGAAATGGGTAAAAATTCAACCCGTGTTTTCAAGTGGTAAGCACTAATACAACTAAATTAATAAACTGAAAGGTCCTGTCCTGAGAAAAAGGAACAGGACCTTTATTTTTTTGCTTTCCTCTGTGAGGGAGGAAAAAACATTTAAAAGAAGAAAAAATTAATATATGGAAAAGACTTCCCCGAGGAGGGAAAAGGCAAAATGGAAAAAAGCCTTGCGGAAATTTTTCGGGAAAACTATTTGGACAAAAAATATTTAATTGTCCCCCGGCTTATTCTGGGTCATCAAATCCTGGAAAGCGTTGCCAAAAGACAGTCCTGGATCAATGTTGAAGTTGTGACTCCTGCTTCCCTGGCTCGAAACCTGGTCGAGGTGGAGTTAATTGAAGAGGGCAAAACAATTTTAGAACCCGGGGAGCTGGAAGGAATAATCGAGGAGATCCTGCTGGATTTGCACAGGCAGGGAGATTTAAGATATTTTTCGACTTTACAGGAGAGGGAAAGCCTTGCTTCGCTGATTTTCCCGGTGATCCGGGAACTTAGAATGAGCGGAATAGATCCGGCAAATCTGAATCCCGATAAGTTTGTAGATCCGGCCAAGGGGAAAGAGCTTGGGCAAATTTTCCGGAACTACCTTGCAAAACTGGAACAAAAGCAGGGGATTGATGATGCTGGGATTTTAAAGAGAGCAATTGCTAAAATTGGCAGGGCAGAAGAGTCTTCTGGCCTCTTTTTGATTCCCGAAGACCTGGAAGTATTTCCCCTGGAAAAAGAATTTTTGCAGAGCCTGAAACAGGAAAGCACCTGGAGATTACGGGGAACCAGCCTGGAAGGGAGAAAACGGCCTCCGGGATTTTTTTACCCCGGAGAGAAAGGTAAGCCAGAGGGAGGTTTTTCATTCCTTTTTGCACCTGAAAATAATCAGCCATCCAATCTGAATACTCGGATTAGCCCGGCCTATGGTGCAACAAATGAAGTAAGAGGATGGCTGCGGGAATTCCTGGAAAAGGAAATTCCCCTGGATAGTATTCAGTTCTGCTATACCAGTGGAGAAAAATATATTCCCCTGATATGGAATGAAGTCCGCAAACTGGATATTCTCCTGACCCTGGGGGAAGGTCTTCCTGCGGCGTACACCCGGCCGGGAAGACTGCTTTTAAACCTGATCGAATGGGCGGAGAATGGCTACCCGGGGCCCTTGTTCTACCGCATTCTTACTGCAGGGGACCTGGAACTGGATAATTCCCAGGCTTACGGCCGATTATTCCGCAGGGCAGCAATCGGCTGGGGAAAGGATTGGTATCTGCGGGCCCTGGAAAAGCTTGTGGGGGAAATATCAGGTGGAGAAGATCCTGATAGAGCCCGGCATTTACTGGAATTAGCCCGGCAACTTACAAATATTTTTACCGACCCCCGGGAAAACGAGGCAATCACCCTCAGCAAGATGGGGCAGGAAATTAGAAATTTACTACCCCTGATTGTAAAAATATCGGGTCCGATGGATGCCCTGGCCCTGGAAGCAATTGAAAACAGGCTGGAGAGGTTCACCCAGTCTTCAGTTTTACCATTATCGACTGCGGAAACATATTCACGCCTGCGCAAGGGTATCCTGCAGTTAAACATCGGCGCCTCCCGGGCTGAACCCGGAGCAGTCCACGCCACCCATTACCGCTGGGGACAGTGGTCTGACCGACCTTATACAATAGTTCTGGGAATGGATTCCGATCGCTTCCCGGGGCGCAGGAGGGAAGATCCTCTGCTTTTGGACCGGGAGAGAGAGCTGATTGGCGAAAAATTGGCACTGCGGTGGAATGATCCCGAAAGGAAGCAGTACCGCATGGCCCGTTTACTGGCTTCCCGCAGCGGCTTTACAGGTTTTAGCTTTGAACGTTTTGACCCGGGGGAGGGCAGGAATGGTTTTCCCGCAGCTTTTTTACTGCAGGTTTACCGTAAAAAAACCGGAAATCCCCGGGCAGACTATACTGAATTTTTAGGTTCTCTTCCTGATATTAGCGCCTATTCCCCCGGGGTTGATACCACCGGCTTAAGCGGAGATGAATGGTGGCTGAAACGGGTCCTCCTGGAAGGATTCCGGGGGGAAGAGAAACAGGTTAAGGGGATATTCGAAGGTATTAAAAATGGGTTGAGTGCGGAAAATCTCCGGCAAAAAACCGACCTCCCCCTGGGGCAGTTCGAGGGAAAAATTTCCCTGGCCGGGGAAGATTTGCCGGCAAGGTATTCCGCAACCCGCCTGGAAACAATGGCTACCTGTCCTTTTAAATTTTTCCTGGAGAGTATTTTGCGGATAAGCCCTCCTGAAGAAGTTGAATATGACCCCCTGACCTGGCTTGATCCCCTGACCCGGGGTTCGTTACTGCACGACCTGTACCGGGATTATGTCGCGAGCATACCGGAAAGAGGAATGACCTGGGAACGATTAAAAGAAATGGGGGAGAACAGTTTAAAAGAAATGAGAAAAATATTACCTCCCCCGCATGAACATGTTTACCTGGTGGAACAGAGGGAGTTCCTCCAGGGCTTGAGGGTTTTCTGGAAAATGCTAAACCAGCAGGTCCAGGATTATGAACCCCTGTACGTGGAGGTGCCATTCGGGCTGGGCGACGAAGCAGTCGCGGAATCCGGGTGGGGTTTCGCAGAACCCGTTGCTATAAAGCTCCCGGCAGGGAAAGAAATAAAAATTGTTGGACGAATTGACCGGATTGACCGCCGCCGGGACCAAAATATATTCAGGATCTGGGATTATAAGACAGGAGGAGCCTCCCGGTATTCTCGCAACCAGGTCTGGGCCGGAGGCCGCCAGATTCAGCCGGCCCTGTACGCCCGGGCGGCGGAAGAATTTTTACAGGGAAAATTTAAAAAAGAAGAGTTTAGCGTGGAAAGAGCGGGCTATCTATTTCCCTCAGAAAGAGGAGAGGGACAGGAGGTTGACTGGTCCTTCCGCCAGGAAGAACTGGTAGAAATCCTGGAAAAAATGGTTAGTTTGATTGAAGGAGGCACTTTTCCCGTTACCCACCAGAAGGAACACTGCAGGTTCTGCGACTATCCCAGCGTCTGCCGTTATCCTGAGAGCGGGGAGAGGATCAAGGCCAAGCTGGAAGAAGGAGCCCGGGAGCAGCTGAGGTCCTGGAAGGAGCTGAGCGAATATGAATAATAACCTTCCCGATCAGGAAGCCAGGAAAAGAATAACAACTGAACTGGACAGGTCTTTCCTCGTGGAAGCCGGGGCTGGCTCGGGAAAGACTTCCAGCCTGATTGATCGAATGGTCGCAATTATTACCTCCGGCGGGGCTTCGGCAGGGGAAGTTGCCGCAGTAACCTTTACCCGCAAGGCGGCTGGAGAGCTCCGGGAGCGCTTCCAGGAGGGCCTGGAAAAAGCCCTGGAAGAAAGATCAGGGCCGGAATCGGACCGGGCAGCCAGAGCTCTGGAGGAGATTGAACACGCCTTTGTCGGAACCATCCACTCTTTTTGCGCGATGGTTTTACGGGAGAGGCCCGTTGAAGCCGGCCTGGACCCAAGTTTTACTGAACTAGACGAGGAAGAGGACCGCAGGTTTATTTCCCGGGCCTGGGATAAGTTTCTGCTTTATCTCCAGGCGGAAAATAAGGGAGCGCTGGATCGGCTGGATAAACTGGATATTAACCCGGGGGAGCTGGAAAATAACTTTAACCAGGTAACCAGGTTTCCCGAAGTTGAACTGGTTACCAAAAATATCCCCTACCCGGCTGAATTGCTGGACAAAAGCCGGATAGAAATGTACCGCTACCTGGAAAAAATGGAAAAATTCCTTCCCCCCGAAGAACCTCCCGATGGCTGGGATGGACTGCAGCAGAGGATCCGGATGGGTTTAAGGTGGAGAGACCGGTTTTCCCTGGAAGGAGACCGGATTTTAACCAGGCTGCTCCGCCGCATGGGTTCTTCCCCCCAGGTTGTTTTAAAACGCTGGCCTTCCAATGAGGTGGGGCGGGAAGCCCGGACCATCGAAGAAGATTTCCGGGAAAATATTATAGCCCCAACCCTAAGAGCCTGGTACCGCTACTGCCACCTCCCCATTATCGAGTTTTTGCAGGGAGCAGGAAAGTACTACAGTGATCTCAAACGCCGGGAGAACCTGCTTAATTACCAGGACCTCCTGCTGGAGACAGTCCAGCTTCTGCGGGAAAATCCCGAGGTACGGGGTTATTTCCAGGAGAAATATACCCACCTGCTGGTAGATGAATTCCAGGATACTGACCCCCTGCAGGCAGAAATTGTAATGTACCTGGCCGGAGATAACCGGGAGGAGAAAAACTGGACTGCTCTTAAACCCCGGCCGGGAGCGCTTTTTGTTGTCGGGGACCCCAAACAATCCATCTACCGCTTTCGGCGGGCGGATATTGATATCTACAGCCGGGTCAAGGACCAGGTGGAAAATGCGGGAGGAGAGGTCCTGCGGCTGTCGACAAATTTCAGATCGGCAAAAAGCCTTGTGGAATGGGCGAATGGAGCTTTTTATGATCTTTTAGGCCGGGAGAAACCGCCATACCAGGCGGAATACGGGGAAATGGACTATTTCCACACACCTCCCCCCGGAATGGAGAATGGAGTTCGGGTCCTGGCAACGGAAAAAATCCCCTACAACCGGGCTGACGTTATCTGCAGCCAGGAAGCAGAACGGATAGCTTCTTTTATCGGTAGGGCAATCCAGGGAGATTTTTATATTCCCAGCCAGGGGCGAAAAGCCCGGCCCGAGGATTTTCTCATAATAATTCCCTATAAAAAATACATGTCTTTTTACGCCCGGGCGCTGGAGCAGGCTGGACTTCCTTTTTCCCTGAGCGGAGGAACAGAAATAGGTTCCTGCCGGGAACTATTCGAATTAAACCAGGTTTTTAAAGCTCTGGTTGATCCCAATAATCCGGTTCCCCTCCTTGCAGCCCTGCGGGGGATCTATTTCGGGGTGAGTGATGAAGAACTGTACCGGTTGAAATCTGCAGGAGGCCGTTTTTCCTTCCTTTCCGAACTACCCCCGGAAACAGGGGAAAAACTAAAAGAAGCCTGGGATAAATTGCGGAGTTTTCGCAAATTTACCCGGGATCTTTCGCCTGCGGCTGCGATGTCCAGGATTACCGAAGAACTGGGGGCAGTTCCCCTGGCTCTTTCTGCAACCCTGGGCCGCAGCCGGGTGGGCTACATTTTACAGGCCCTGGAGCTGGTCCAGGAAAGGGAAAAAAGAGGTACCACCGATTTTGCCAGCAACGTTGTTTTTATCGATGAGTTGCTCCAGGGTCAGGTGGAGGAGGAACTTGACCCCGAGGGGGGACTGGCCGGAGTAAGATTGATGAACCTGCATAAAGCAAAGGGCCTCGAAGCCCCAGTTGTATTTCTGGCAAACCCGGTGCATGATCCTTCTTTCCCTCCTGATTTCCACGTCACCCGGGAGGGAAATCAGGCCCGGGGGTACCTGGAGGTAAAGGACGAACGGGGAATAATTGCCCTGCCGCCTGACTGGGATTACTACCAGGGGGAAGAAGAAAAGTACCTTGCTGCTGAAGGAAAAAGGCTGCTTTATGTTGCTGCAACCCGGGCCAGAGACCTGCTGGTTGTTTCAATATACCGGGGGAACGAAAAAAAGAGTTTCTGGTATCCCTTGAATTCTTACCTGGCCGGGGCAAAAGAATTGGAAGCAGGAGAATTTTCGCCCCCTGTAATGGATAAAAAAGAAGAAATAAAATTTTTGCAGAGGGAAGAGTTTTATAATCGGCGGGACCAGAAGATAGAAACGGTTACCAGAACCGCCTACCAGCGGGATACGGTAACCAGCATTGCCGAATCCGGCCAGTACCCCAAAAGAGCCAGGGAGAAAGGGCGGGGAACTGCCTGGGGAAACGTAATTCACAGGGCCCTGGAAAAAATTGAGAGTTTTAAAATTCCCCCGTCTGGATTTTTGCTCCAGCTGATTAAGGAGGAAAAACTCGATCCCAGCCAGCTCGACCTGGTTCGAGTCCAGCTGCAACAGGTCATGAAATCTCCGCTCTGGTTCAGGGTGAGGGGAGCAGAAGAAGTTATCAGGGAAGGCAATTTTGGTCTGCGGGATGAAGATCTTTACCTTACGGGAACCGCTGATCTCCTTTTCCGGGAAAAGGGAGGATGGGTAATTGTCGATTACAAGAGTGACGTAGTTGAAGATGACCAGCACCTGCAGGAATTAATTGGTTTTTACAAACCCCAGGTGGAAACGTATTACCGCTACTGGGAAAAGCTAACCCGGGAAAAAGTAAAAGAACTGGGAATTTTATTTACCGATATCCCGACCTATTATTCCTGGAGGACATCTGGAGGTGGAGAGAAATGATCAGGGAAAAAAGCCTGCCCCCTGTTGTGAAATGGGCTGGGGGAAAAGCCCGAGAACTTCCCTATCTTTTGCCCCTTTTTCCTCCTAGTTTCAGCCGTTACATTGATCCTTTTGTTGGTGGAGGGGCGGTTTACCTTGCTGTAGAGGCGCCACAGATGCTGGCCAACGACCGTTCTGCTGAACTGATTGATCTTTATACCCGCCTCCGGGATAACCCCGAACCTTTTTTAGAATGCCTGGAAGCAATCTGGGCAAGGTGGCAGGAGATAGGGGAAAGGGTTGATTCGGATGGGTTTTTGGAAAAAGGTTTGATCTCAGAACAACCCGGCCCCCCAGGCTGGGAGAGAACCACGAGAACGATCATGGAGAAATTCCAAACGAATATTAATTCGCTGTCCCTCTTTAAAGAATTCCTTGTCCCGGGGAGGGAATATCCCCGGGCAAACCTGGAAAAGAATATTAAAGAAAGTGTCTTTCGCAAACTGCGGAGGATGGAGCGCCTGTCTGAAGAGAAGGGACCCCTACCGGAAAAAGATTGGCTGGACAATATTGAAAGCGCCCTCAAGGGAGCTTTTTACAGCCACCTGCGGTATCTCTACAATAACTTTGCAAGTTACTGGGAAGATCCCTCTCTCCGCCTTTCGTTGTTTTATTTCTTGAGAGAATTTTGCTTTTCTTCAATGTTCAGGTATAATAGAAAGGGAGGTTTTAACGTACCGTACGGGGGAATTAGCTATAACCGTAAGGATTTCGGGAAGAAAATAGGCTGCCTCAATTCCCCTGAATTACATGTCCAGCTGGAAAAAACAGAATTTTATTGCCTTGATTTTGCCGAGTTTTTTGCTGAGGTTTCTCTGGAAAAAGATGATTTTGTTTTCCTGGATCCCCCGTATGACTCGGATTTTTCAACTTATGCGGGAAATTCTTTCAGCGGGGAAGATCAAAAACGCCTTGCACAAATCCTCAAAGAGATGCCAGCTAAATTTTTGCTGGTAATAAAAAACAGTAAATTAATCCGGGAATTGTACCTGGATAAGGGTTTTTGGGTAGCATCATTTTCTAAAAATTACCTGGTGAGCTTTCAGAACCGCAATGATAAAAAAACCCGGCACCTGGTTGTTGCCAATTACGATCCGGAAACCGACAGGGAGAATTTTAAAATTTCTGGCGATATTGAAAAAATGGATTCAGGTTAGGGGGGTTAAGCTTTGAAAGTACTGGTCTTTTTACTCCTGGCCTTAATGATTTCCATTCCCGGTTTCGGTTCGGTTGTGGAGGAGAAAAAATTTTCCCTGGAAGAAAAGGCGGAAGATGTTCTGGTAATAGCCGACCATCAGCAGGGCGATATCCAAATTAAAGGTGGGGAAACGGACAGAATTAAATTAAAGGGTTACCTGGAAGTTTATGGAGAAGACCAGGCTGAAATCCGCCAGTTCTATGAAGGGGTTAAAGGGGAGGCAGTTCGGGAAGAAGGAAAAATTATTATCCAGATTTCCCGGCCCGCCCTGCTCACTCCCGGCCTGGACCACGCTATTCATTTAGAAATCCTGGTTCCCCACGAAATTGACCTGGACATTAAAACGGGATCGAGCCGGGTGGAAATTAAAGAGATTAAGGGGAGCATAGTTTTCCAGGGGGCGGGAACAATCCTTGAGGTTAAAGACAGTTCTGGAAATATCCAGGCCCGGGGGCTCAAAGGTGGCCACATTGAAAATTTTTCCGGCGGGAAAATTTGCCTGAGTTCAGAAGAAGAGGTAACCCTGATTGAAGTTGAGGGTGAAATCTACCAGGAAACAAAAAATGAATAACATAAGGATAAGCAAAAAGATCAAAAGGGAAGGTTTTTATGAATGAAGTTCTGGCAGTTGCAATTATTTTGCTTGCCGGAGTAGGAGGAGGGAAAATAGCCCGCAGGTACTTTAAACTTCCTGCAGTAACTGGTTACATTTTTGCAGGAATTCTCCTCGGGCCTTCGGTGTTTAACATAATTGATACTGAAATCCAGGAGGTCCTCCAGCCCATCAACGATATGGCCATCGGGGTTCTTGCCGTGGCAATAGGAGGCGAGCTTCGCTTTTCCTACCTGCGTTCCATGTGGGGCAATCTCTGCCGGGTTTTTTTCACTGAATCTGTGATTACTTTTACCGCGGTGGCCCTGCTAACGGGCTGGGTTTCCGGTTCAGTTGTTATTGGGTTAATTCTGGGGATCCTTTCTTTAGCCAGTGCTCCCAACACGACCATGGCTATTTTCCGGGAATACAGGTTGAAGGGGGATTTTCCCCGGACGGTGCTATCCATAGTTGCCCTGGATAACCTGATCTGCCTGATTTTATTCGGACTTATCCTGGGTTCGGTAAGCCTGATTTTATATGAAGACAATAATGGAGTTGCTATCTGGGCCCAGGTGCTGGGCAATATTGGTATTTCGGTCCTGATCGGAGCAGCTTTGGGTTTTTTCCTGGTCAATATCAACAAAATTTCCAAAAATGATAACGAGCTACTGGTGATTTCCCTGGGCAGCATTTTCCTGGGGATAGGCGTTGGTTTGTGGCTGGACTTACAGCCCCTGTTTATCGCCCTTATCATCGGCCTGGTTATGGTCAATTTTTCCAGGAGGTACCAGCGCTTTTTCAGCGTTCTGCAGCGGGTTGATACACCTATCCTCGTTGCTTTTTTAACCCTCGCGGGAATTAAAATTCAACTGATCCAGATTGCCCGGGTTGGCCTTCTGGGTCTGGCCTATGTAGTATCCCGGTTTGGAGGAAAAATTATTGGATCTTACCTCGGGTCGGGGCTGTGCAAAAGTTTACCAGAGGGTTATCAAAAATACCTGGGGCCGTCGCTTACTCCTCAGGCGGGAATAGCGGTTGGTCTGAGTGTAATGGCTGAAAGGCAGATCCCCCAGGTTGAAGGTCAGATTATGGCGGTTATTCTCGGTTCAGTTATTATCTTCGAGGTTATTGGTCCGGCCCTGGTAAAAAAAGCCCTGGTTAAAACAGATTCCATAAAGGCGGACCATGAAAAATAGTTTGAGTTAGGCAGGGAAAGGAGGAGAGAATTGATGCGGCAACTTCTGGTAATTGTTATTGATGACGAAGTGCTCCTGGTTCCCATCCTGGACCGCTTTTATGAAGCGGGGATTGCCGGGGCGACGGTTCTGGATAGCATGGGGATGGGGCACGTCATGGCAGAACATATTTCGATTTTCGCCCGTTTTGCAGACCTTACCCAGGATTCTGAAAGAAAAAATAAGACTATTTTTACAATTGTGGAAAATAATGAACAGCTAAATAAAGCCACAGTGATAGTGGAGGAGGTTGTGGGGGACCTGGATGATCCGGAAACAGGAATGTGGTTCGCAATTCCCATTAGCAGGGCCCGCGGCTTTAAAACAGCCCTGGAAGAATAACGAAATTAGGGGGTGGGAAAATAAATTTGCCTTTTTCGGTACAATCGAAAAAAGCAAAATGGTATTTAAGCAAAAACAATCAATTACCTTGAATTTTGGAGAATAATATACTTATACCTAAGATAAGACTCAGATGCTATGCTAATTTGCTCCTTTGGTTTGTTAAACAACTCACATCTTTGTGCGCGCTTATGAGGGTTTTTGCACAAATTTGACATTTCTATGAAAGTTTTATAACCTTTTAAGTGTGGACGCAGGTCATAATCGGGGAGGGTTGCCCATTGGAAGTTATCGATTATATTATCCGACGCCATTCAATGGTGATGGAACTGTTCTGGGAGCACATGTATTTGATAGTTGTGGCGGTAGGTATTGCCGTCGCTGTTGGCGTGTTTTTAGGAATAATAATTACCTATAATCGGACCCTGGCTAATGGGGTTCTTGTTGTCTGCCAGGTACTAATGACCATTCCCAGTATTGCGATGCTGGGCTTATTATTACCCTTTTTTGGGATAGGTTTCACAACTGGAATGCTGGCCCTGGTTTTATACTCTCTCTTACCTATTGTGCGCAATACCCATTCCGGAATTATAGAAATTGACAAAGCAATTATTGAAGCAGCTACGGGAATGGGAATGAGCGAGTGGCGGAAACTAACCAAGATTAAATTACCTCTGGCCCTGCCGGTAATTATGGCCGGGATCAGGACTGCGACGGTAATGGTTGTGGGTATTGGGGCCATTGCCTCGTACATTGGTGCCGGAGGTTTGGGACAGCTCATTTTCAACGGTATATCCCGAACCAGTCCCCCCATGATAATTACTGGAGCAATTTTCATTTCGATTATTGCTGTTGGTTTTGACCTTTTATTGGGCTGGGGTGAACGACGCCTGCATGTTGCGGGTCGAGAATAGATCGGGATAAGGGAGGTTGAAAGATGATCCGTCTGGAAGATTTGACCAAGCAATTCCCGGGCATGGAAAGGCTCGCGGTAAATAAATTAAATTTAGAGGTCGGAGAAGGAGAGGTTTGCGTTCTGGTTGGTCCCTCGGGTTGCGGAAAAACAACTACGATGAAAATGATCAACCGTCTTACTGAACCCACCGGGGGCAAAATATATGTTGATGGACAGGATACCAGCAAGTTGAACCCGATTAAACTTCGCCTGGATATAGGGTATGTAATCCAGCAGATCGGGCTTTTTCCCCACATGACCATCAACGATAATGTAGCCACTGTCCCCAAGGAGAAAAAATGGGCCAAGGATAAAATCAAAAAGAGAACCGCGGAATTATTAAAACTTGTAGGTTTGGATCCCAAAGAACACGGTGGACGTTATCCATCGGGCCTCAGCGGTGGGCAGCAGCAAAGAGTCGGTATTGCCCGGGCCCTCGCAGCTGACCCTCCAATCATGCTGATGGACGAACCTTTTGCAGCAGTGGATAGAATAACCAGGTCTCGCCTGCAAAACGAGTTTTTACGCCTGCAGAGAGAATTGAACAAAACGATCATTTTTGTAACCCACGATATTGACGAGGCCATCAAAATGGGTGATAGGATTGCGGTTTTGCGGGAAGGCAAACTTATCCAGTACGATGAACCGAGTAAAATCCTGAGTGAGCCTGCAGGAGATTTTGTAGCGAATCTTGTGGGAAGAAACCGTTCGATCAAGCGCCTCCACCTGATCAGGGCCCATGAAATCCTGGGAGAAGAACACGGGGGAGTTTCCCTGGATACATCCGCGGAAGAACTTAAAGCAAAAATAGAAGAATCGTTAATTTCAACCATTATGGTCATAGATGAAAAAGGTTATCTCAAAGGACTTGTCGGTAGAAGGGCAATCGAAGAAAAAGAAGGAGAAAAAGCAGGAGATTTAATGGAAGAGATCCCTGACACTGTCACTGATGACGCTACCCTGAATGATGCCCTCTCTGTAATGCTGGAAATTGGGGAGGGGTACGTTCCTGTTGTAGATGCAGATGGAATCTTCCGCGGCACCTTAACACTCAATACCTTACTCGACCAGGTAAGGAGTGACAAAAGTGCTAATTAGATTACTGAAATTTCTCATCGTCCCGATAATACTGGTTGGAATGGGTATTGGTGTGGTGATCTACGTGGTGGAAAACCCCACCGACTCCATGGTCGCCCGCATGCTTACCTATGATTTCATCATGACCTCCATGGAAAAACACCTCTGGATGGTTTTCGTTTCCATGCTTGGTGCCATGGCAGTGGGAGTTCCGGTAGGAATTATGTTATCCCGGCCCAGCTTCTATTACGTCGGCAAGGTAATTGAAAACATAGTAAACGTCGGGCAGACTGTCCCCAGCCTGGCAATTCTGGCCCTGTTCTTTACCTTTTTGGGCCTGGGATTTAATACCGCAGTTTTTGCCCTGTGGCTATATTCAATCCTGCCAATTCTCCGCAATACTTTCGCCGGGATTATGAGTGTTCAGCCCGAGGTAATTGAATCGGCTAAAGGAATGGGTATGAGCCCCTGGCGGGTCCTTTCCAAAATTGAGCTTCCCATAGCCTACCCGATAATTATTGCCGGTATCAGAACGGCGATAGTAATTAACGTGGGAACAGCAACCCTGGCCACCTTTATCGGTGCCGGAGGGCTGGGAGACATGATTGTTACCGGGATTTCGGTCCGCCGGGAAATGGTTACCTTCACCGGTGCTGCCCTGAGTGCGCTCCTGGCTATTCTCCTGGACTACATCATTGGGAGGATAGAAAAGAACCTGGTTCACTGGTCTTAACCTGGCTGAAAAGGAAAGCAAGAAAAGTTTTAAGCTTTAACCAATAAATAAAAATGGTTAAAATCAAAAAAAGGAGGAAACAAGTATGTTGAAGAAAACTGGTGTGTTGGCTTTTTTGCTGGTGTTTTTGCTGGTTCCATTCCTTTCCGTGCAATCAGTAAATGCTGATGAAGTGGTGGTTGGCTCCAAGGAATTTACCGAACAGCTTATCCTTGGTCAGATAACAATCAGAATTCTGGAAGAACATGGAATTCCTGTCCGTGATGAAACCAACCTTGGCGGAACCCTTGTTCTTCGGGAAGCCCAGGAACAAGGAGAGGTTGACCTGTGCTGGGAGTATACGGGAACTGGCCTGATTACCCACCTGGGTTACGCCGAGGCCATTACCGATCCTGAAGAGTGCTACCAGGTAGTAAAAGAAGAAGACTTCGAGCGCTTCAACCTGGTATGGCTTGATTATGCCCCGATGAACAACACCTATACCATTATGATGAGGAAATCAGATTCTGAAGAAATGGGTATCGAAAGCATTAGCGACCTGGCCCAGGCTATTAATGAAGGTAGAGAAGCCCCTTCTCCGGGCTCCTGGCAGTTTGCCAGCAACCACGAATACTCCATTCGTGAAGATGGCTACCCTGGACTTACCGAGCACTACGGTTTCCACTTTGATGGTGTTCAGATAATGGACTTGGGTATCACCTATGCCGCCCTCAGAGACGGTAATGTAGCCCTGGCCATGGGCTTCGCTACTGACGGCCGGATCGAAGCATTCGGGCTGGTAAACCTGGAAGACGATGAGTTTTACCACCCAGTTTACAATGCTGCTCCGGTAATTCGGGCTGAAGTCCTTGAACAATATCCGGAAATTGAAGAAATCCTCGCTCCCATCGCAGAAAAACTTGATACACCGACCATGAGCAGACTGAACGGTATGGTTGATATTGAAGGCTATGAACCTGATGAAGTGGCTGAAATCTGGCTGCAGGAAGAGGGTTTCATCGACTAAAAAAACCTTACTGAAACTGAACAAAAAGGTTGCGCCCCCCTTTACGGGGGGCGTTTTATTTTTCGATCAAAACCGGACAAAATATGTATATTCAAGTTTTTTTCTAAAAATAAGGTTAAGAATTTTTGAATAAAAACCGATAGAAAAAACAGACTGGAAATGTTTAAATTTGTCGGGTTGGTTTTGAGAGGAGAAGTTCATTTCAGGGGAACTTTGCAGGAAAGAGCCAGCAGGAGGCCCTAGAGGAGCTGGAGAGGTGTGCAGGCACCCAGTTCGACCCCGAACTGGTAAAAATATTTGTGGGTATGATCAGAGGGGATAAAACCCAGGTTAGTTCAAATTTTTATCTTCAGGGAGGTTTTTAATGTGAACCAGTATGGAACTCTACAGTTGATTACATTCCAGCTAGCGGAAGAGGAATACGGGATCGACATTTTAAAAGTGGAAAAAATTCAGAGGATGAAAGAAATATCCCTGACCAAGGCTCCCCAGGCGGAGGAATATATTGAGGGGATCGTAAATTAAAGGGGGAACGTTATTCCAGTTGTTGACCTGCGTAAACGTTTCGCCCTGGGAGAGAAAAAAATGGATAAACAGACCCGGATTATTGTTGTAAATATCAATGACCGTTCTCTTGGTTTTCTCGTTGACCGGGTTAACGAGGTAATTGATGTTGAAAAAGAATCCATTGATGATCCCCCGCAGGAAATTGTTAAAATCGAGTCCTCCTTTATCCAGGGTATTGTCCGCTATGATGAAAGGCTGGTAATTATGCTGGACATTGAAAATATTATTACTTCGTTTGAGGAAGTTGTAGCAATGGCGGAGAAGCAGTAATTGGATTTGCAAAAAGAAAAGGGAAAATTGCCTGCAGGAGACCCCCTGCAGGTAATTTTATTGTGTGCGGCATGTCTACTGAGCCGGAGGATTGAAAGAAATCCTCATCACCTAACCAGCGGGAAGAAAACCTGCATGCAAGGGCGTCGCCGGCAACTGTGGGGTCTGAAGAAAGCCGAGAGGGGAACTTGGAATATATTCAAACGAACCGAAACTGGCAAATCAGGTGAGTAACCCTGCTAAATAGGAGAAAGCCCGAAAGCTGGTTAACCTGTTATGTTAAAACGGTTGCGCTCAAGTTCAGGCAAGCAGATTTACCCGGAGAATATCCGTTTCTGCCCTTTAAGGTAAGCTCAAACAAGCGGAAACGGCGGGGAGAGTTAAGCAGAAACGGATTGCAGAATTCTCTCGCAGTAATAAGAAGGCTGGCAACAGACCGGAGGGACATCATGCCTGGTCATGATGTAGTACAAGGGTCAAAAGAGCCTTGTGATGTGTGATGGGGAGCTGGATAGTTGAGGAATGTGGAACTCATTCTGGAACTGAAACGGGAGCGGAAGAGAAGGCTGCAAGCCGGAAGGGACGGGAAAGTCGGGGGTGACGAGCCTGCTGACCGAATCCCCGCAGGGTAGGGTAAGGCAGGTAAAACCGGCAAGATTGCCATAGATCTAAAGACGCCGGGGACCCTGCAATGAAGTACTGCCCCGCGGAAGCTAAGGAAGAGAAGAAGCGCGGTGGAGGAGTTGTCGTGATGAAGAAATGGGATAGTCTAATAGACAAAGTAGACTGGATGAAAAACCTGGAAGCAGCAAACCGGTCATTACGCCAAGCAGAGTACTTCTTTTTGACATTTTCTAACACCCCCATTAAAGGATAACATGCAAGTGACCTTTCTCCAGTTTCTCGGGGGATAGATAGGGACTTTCTTTCTCTTCTTTTCCCACAGTAGATTGACATTATTGTTTTTGCGAACTTTTCTTGACCCTAAATCCATAATAAAAATTTGAAAATTTTATCTTTACATATAAATAATATTCATCAAATGGTATAATGTAGGAAATAAAACTTGAATTATTCTTTAACTACTTGAAAGTCTGGATTGATTTAATCTGATGTGGATTTCAAATACTACTTTTTTTGGAGGTAAAGCATGAAGAAAAATTCATCCTCAATATTGAAACACCGTATCATACCAAAAGGGCTATTGGTTGCTATTGGCGGAAATGAAGATAAAAAGTACGATCTGGAGATTATTTCCTCGATCCTGTCACTGGTGAAAAAACGAAAGAAAAAAATTGAAATTATTACCACTGCCAGTGGGTATCCTGAAGAGGTCGGCAGGGCATATTGTAAGGTTTTTACGAAAGACAGTGATCATACTGCCGGGTTTATGCATGTATCCACACGGGAACAGGCTAATGACGTTAAATTATTGCAACGGATCACTGCGGCTGACATCATTTTTTTTACCGGAGGGGATCAATTGCGGATCACCAGTGTTCTGGGAGGGTCCCCCATTGAGAAAGAAATTATTCGAAGGTATGAACAGGATTTTTGCATCATTGCTGGAACCAGTGCCGGAGCCAGTGCCATGTCTAAAACCATGATTTTTGGCGGAGACAGCAGGGAAGCCCTGCATAAAGGTACCATCAATATTTCAACCGGTATTGGATTGATTGACAACGCAATCATTGATACTCATTTTGTGGAACGGGGAAGATTTAGCCGTTTGATGCAGGTTGTCAGCATGCATCCAAATAATACAGGCATCGGTCTTGGCGAGGATGCCGGTATTGTTATTGAGGGTGGATGTATTTTAAGAGCCATTGGAAGTGGTATCACGGTGATTTTGGATGGTCAGCATCTTGCACATACAAACGTTGCGGAAATTTATTTTGACGATGCTATCGCCATTGAAAACTTGATTGTTCACACCATTGTTAATGGCTATGGATATGACTTGTGTGAAAAAAAATATTTAAAACCCGATGATCTCAAAACTGGATCTGGTTGAAGGTGAGGCGCGTACCCATGAAAATAATGGAAATGAGAGCCATTAGAGGTCCAAATTACTATAGCAGGCGTCCGGTCATTTTTATGCAGTTGGATCTTCAAGAGCTTGAAACGAAGCCAACGGATATGGTTTCTGGCTTCAGAGATAAGTTGGCGATGATGATGCCAAGCCTCCAAGAACACAGATGTTCTCCAGGGAGGATTGGCGGTTTTTTTGAGAGACTGAAGAGAGGAACCTGGGCAGCTCATGTTGTCGAACATGTCGCTTTAGAACTGCAATGCCTTGCTGGGCATGAAGTGACTTTTGGAAAAACCTTTAGCACAGATAAAACGGGTATTTACAATCTGGTTTACCGCTATCTGGATGAAAATACCGGCTTAAGAGCAGGCGAAATGTCCATCGAACTTGTGGAAAAACTGTTTGAGGGAATAACCACAGATGTTCAGCCCATGATCGTTGAATTGAAAAAAATTGCGGAATCCAGCCTGCTGGGGCCTTCAACCCAGTCAATTGTCAACGAAGCAAAAAGGCGGGGCATACCCCATATCCGGCTCAATGAAGAAAGTTATGTGCAATTGGGGCAGGGCGTACATCAAAGAAGAATCCAGGCCACAATGATGGATAATACCTCTGCATTGGGCGTTGAGATTGCCGATGATAAGGAAAGTGCGAAAAAACTCCTGCTTTCCATGGGAATTCCGGTGCCCCAAGGACGCTCTGTTCAGACCGCGGATGAAGCATTGCAGGCTGCGGAAGCAATTGGGTACCCATTGGTGGTAAAACCATTGATCGGGAACCACGGACGGGGCGTTACCGTTAATATTCAAAATGCCAAAGAATTGCTGATTGCTTATGAAATAGCAAGTGAAATCTGTAAAACATCTCTGGTGGAAAAACATCTGGTTGGATTTGACTTCCGGATTCTCGTCATTGATGGAAAATTTGCTGCAGCAGCTCTCCGCGAACCGGCTTTTGTTATCGGAAACGGAAAAGACACCATCCAACACTTGATCGACGAAGTCAACAAAGACCCTCTGCGGGGTATTGGTCATGAAAAAAACCTGACTCGAATCAGCATCGATTATATGACAGAACGGCTACTGGCTATCCGGCAGCTTACTCTAAGCAGCATTCTTGCTGACGGTGAAAAAGTGTACATTAAATCCACAGCGAATCTAAGTGCCGGAGGAACTGCCCTGGACGTCACGGAGAATGTGCCCCCCCTAAATAAATTGATGGCCCAGCGAATCTCCCAAATCGTTGGTTTGAATGTCATCGGAATTGATATCATTGCCGATTCGCTGGAAAAGCCCCTTAGCAGCGATTCTTCCGGTGTTGTCGAAGTTAATGCGGCACCAGGGTTCAGAATGCATCTTAATCCCACAAAAGGGGCTCCCAGAAACATTGCATCCCATATTGTTGATATGCTTTTTCCGCCTGGAGCGGTTCATGCCATTCCCATTGTTGCCGTCACCGGAACCAATGGCAAAACCACAACTACCCTGCTGATTTCTCATATTTTAGGCCTTAACGGCAGAACCGTTGGGATGACATCGACAGATGCAGTCATCATTGAAAATATACCAATCCTCACCGGGGATTACAGTGGGCCTGAAGGTTCCCGAAAAGTCATGATGGATTCTACCATTGATCTTGCCGTGCTAGAAGTAGCCAGAGGCGGGATCCTTCGTCGCGGTCTTGGTTTTAACGAAAATGACGTAGGAGTTTTGCTCAACATTTCTTCTGACCATTTGGGAGAAGGTGGAATCAACACATTGGAGGAGTTGACTCGATTAAAATCAACAGTGACTGAAGTGGTGAAACCATCGGGGTATGCGATTTTCAATGCTGATGATTCCCTGGTTCTTTCCTGTCTGGATAAAACAAGAGGGCGTCCAATTTTATTCTCAAGAGATCCGGAAAATCAGGCGCTTAAAACAAATTTTGAAAAGGGAAATCTGAATGTAACTATCAAAGACGGCGCCGTAATCATCCAAAAAAAAGGATGGACTTCAACTGTTGCCACCGTTATTGAAATTCCTATCACATTCGAGGGAAAAGCCGGGTTTAATATTGAGAATGTGTTGGCAGCAGTGGCCGCCTCAGCTGCACTAGGCCTCAATGAAGCCCAAATCAGAGCAGGATTGGTAAGTTTTAGCCCCTCCATTGGTCAATCTCCGGGAAGAATGAATGTCATCGATATGGGTGATTTTAAAGTGGTTGTTGATTATGGACATAATATTGGAGCGATTAACGCTACCGGTGACTTTATCAAAGGGTTGATGCCAGGCAGAAAAATTC
>PWGV01000068.1 GCA_003554585.1 Halobacteroidaceae bacterium
AGAACTTTATCGGGCAGAGCTACCGTGAAGACTTCAGGCTGGTGGAGGAAGCACCGGAAGCAGGAGAGATAGAAATACTCTCCAACGCAACTGTTTCTACCGAAGCGGTCGTTGACCTGGTAAACGCGGTGTTCGAAGTGTTAAGAAATATGGAAGCAGGAGGTGAATTCTAGTGTCCCTCCTAAGAGATTTTAAAAATGGACTCTGGAATGAACACCCTATATTCAGACTCCTTTTGGGAATGTGTCCTTTACTTGCGGTAACCACAACCGCAGTTTATGGACTGGCAATGGGACTTGCAACACTATTCGTTGTGGTTTGCGCGGAAATTGTTATCTCGCTTATAAGAAACTTTATTCCTAAAAAGGTCCGTATACCAAGCTTCATAATTATCATAGCAACCTTTGTTACGATTGTTGATTACACAATGGCGGCCTTTTTACCTGACATTGCCGAGGCTCTCAGTATCTTTATTCCCCTGATCGTTACTAACTGTTTGATTATGGCCCGGGTTGAAGCATTTGCTTCTAAGGTTCCTGTAAAAAGGGCCATCGCTGATGCGCTGGGTCAGGGTGTTGGTTTTACCTGGGGGTTGGTCCTGTTAGCTGCTGTTAGAGAACTCCTGGGTCAGGGCGCTGTATTTGGCGTTCAGGTCCTCGGCGAAGGTTTCCCCACCTGGGGAATTATGGGGCTGCCACCCGGAGCATTTATCTCTCTGGGAATTATCCTGGCAGTTATTAACCAGATAATTCGATTTAAGCATAAACGAACCAAGGAGGTGAGCTAGTACCATGGAAAATCTTCTGCTTCTTTTTGCTGGAACAGTTTTAATCAATAACTTTGTCCTGGCCCGCTTCCTTGGTGTTTGCCCCTACCTGGGAGTTTCCAGACAGGTAGATACTGCTTTTGGTATGGGCCTGGCCACAACTTTTGTTATGGTAATTGCTTCAGTGGTTACTTATCTGATTTATCATCTGCTCCTTATTCCGTTTGGACTGGAGTATCTCGAGATAGTAGCCTTCATCCTGGTTATATCTTCACTGGTTCAGGTTGTGGAATTATTTATGCAGAAAATGAGTCCAAGTTTATACAGGGCTCTGGGAATTTTTCTTCCCCTGATTACAACCAACTGTGCAATCATGGGCCTGGCTCTCCTGATTATCCAGGAAGGTTATCAGTTCCTCGAAGCCCTGGTTTTTGCCCTTGGGGCAGGAGTTGGCTTTACCCTGGCAATAGTGCTTATCGCGGGTATCCGGGAACAGCTTGATATTGCAGATATTCCATATGCACTTCGCGGTGGTGCCATCACATTAATAATCGCCGGCTTAATGGCCCTGGCATTCAGTGGCCTGGCCGGAGTGGTTTAACGATGGCCGAGAGGAAGGTGAATACAAAATGGATGTAAATATTTATCTATTCGGAACAGTGGCAATGGGAGCTTTGGGCGCAATATTCGCAGCCATATTGGTCATCGTGTCGCGAGTTTTTGCTGTTGAAACTGATCCCCGTGTGGAAAAAGTTGAAGAAGCTCTTCCTGGAGCTAATTGCGGTGCTTGTGGGGAAGCCGGTTGTTCGAGCTTTGCTGTAGCAGTTGTAGAAGGCCGGGCCCCCCTTGATGGTTGCCCTGTTGGAGGAGCTGCTCTGGTAGAAAAACTGGCCGAAATAATGGGCGAAACCTCGATGCTGGGTGACTCCGAAAGACAAGTTGCACATGTTCTCTGCAATGGAACCAAGGAAAATGCGGTAGAATTATCGACATATGAAGGAATCCCCACCTGTGTTGCCGCCCAGAACGTCGGGGGAGGTCACAAGGCATGTTCCTTTGGTTGTCTGGGGTTGGGAGATTGCGTGTGGGTCTGTCCCTTTGATGCTGCAACAATGGATGAAGATGGAATTCCCAGGTTTAACCCCGCCCGCTGTACAGGATGTGGCAAGTGTGTTGAAGCCTGTCCACGGGATATAGTAATCTTAACCGGTGTAAGCCGGAGAAACCATATCCGCTGTTCGGCTCAACTCCCTGCGAAAGAAATAAGGAAGGTTTGTAAAGTGGGCTGCATTGGCTGCCGGCAGTGTGTTAAGGCCTGTCCGGAAGAAGCTATTGTTATGGATGGGAAACTAGCCAAAATTCAATATGATAAATGTACCCATCAAAACGAATGTGCTCCGGTGTGCCCTATGAATACAATTCAATTTATCCCTGAAAATGAGTGGGTGAAAGAATAAGAAAGCCGGCCTCCAGTTTACTGGGGGCCTTCTTTTTGTTTTAGTTGGCGGAAAAAAAGCCTTGTGTTATAATGATACGAGAACTGATTTCTTTGGGAGTTTTAGGAGGAGAAATTTTGGTGAAAAGTCTGTTAGAACGCTGGAAGGATATCCGCACGGGTGATAAGGCTATTGTTAGTCTTGTTCTAATTTTAGCCCTCGCCGGCGTTTTATATCCCCTTGTCTGGGAGTGGTTGGGGGGAGATCCAGGCGATTTGCAGGTTGTAATTAATCCCGTTGGTGCTGAAAGGCAGAAAATATCACTGGCGGATATTCCTGAAGAAGGAAAAGAGCTCATTGTACCAGGACCAATTGGAGATCACCTGGTCCAAATATATCCTGATGGAGTGAGGGTTATTGCCCCTGAGGATGATCCGCTAAAAATTTGCGAAAAAACGGGTTGGATAAAAAGACCAGGGGCTACAATTGTTTGCGTTCCCAATCAGCTGGGTATCTGGCTGGAGGGAAGAGACGATACAGGGCTGGATGGAATTTCGGAATAGGAGGATCTCGGAATGGTCATTAACGGAGAAAAGAAAACTTTTGATAAAAGGCGTTTAATCGGGGGAACAATTGCGGTAATAGTGATAATTTCCGCCCTCTGGATACGAGGTTTTGGGGTTGGAACTCCTCAGGGGGAAAGGATCCAGGAAACCCGTTATTTTATGGATACAGTTGTAAGGATGCAGGTTTTAGCAGAAAACCCTGAAGAAAAAGCCGATAAGGCTTTTGCTGCAATGCAGGAACTGGCTAAGAAAGCGGACCGTTTTAATCCAGCTAGCGAGGTAAGCAGGATTAACCAGAACGCAGGTGAAGGACCTGTTGAGATAGATGAAGAAGTTTTTGCGATAATCGAAAAGGGAAAAAGGCTTGGAGAAGAAACAGGTGGTCTTTTTACCATTGCAATCGCTCCCCTGATGGACTTATGGGGGTTTGGCAAGGGAATGCAGCCGGCTGTTCCCGAGGAAGAAGAAATCAAAAGACTTTTACCCCTTACGGCTCTGGAAGGAATTACCCTTTATCCCGAAGAAAATGCAGTGGAGATTGCCCGGGGAATGGAACTGGACTTGGGGGGAGTTGCAAAAGGGGCTGTTGTAGACCATGGGATGGAAATTTTACTTTCTTTGGGGGTTGAAGCAGCATTTATCAACGCCGGAGGGGATATTAGAGTCCACGGGGTTAAGGAAGATGGGACACCCTGGCGGATTGGAATCAGAGACCCCCGCAGAGAAGACCGGGGTCACCTAACTGAGCATGTTGTCGAAGCGGATTCTGGAAGTGTTGTAACTTCCGGGCATTATGAAAGATATTTTACCGAAGACGGGGAGCGCTATCACCATATTCTTGATCCCAGGACAGGATACCCTGCCCGGGGTTTGCAAAGTGTTTCAGTAATAGGGGAATCCTGCGTCACTGCTGATGTCCTCTCCACTGCAGCTTTTATGATGGGGGATCAGGCCCTGGATTTTCTGGAAAATTATCCAGGATACGAAGGATTAATCGTTAATGAAGACGGGGAAATTTTAACAACCTCGAACTTTTAATAAGCAGGAAATTGACAGTAGCAGGAGAATTGAGATAGAGAGGAGTATTTACAATGCAGGAAAGCAAAATTGTTGCTGCTACTAATCCCTATTCAGTTGGGATTAGAAGGCTTGTTCTTGTTGGACTCCTTGCAGCAATGGGCATCATTCTGCATTTTATTGAATCTCTTTTACCCGCAATTGCGCCTGTTCCCGGGGCAAAACTGGGATTGGCCAATATAATTACCCTTATGGCACTGGTAGTTTTGGGGATTAAGGGGGGCGGACAGGTCCTCTTTTTAAGGATTTTTTTGGGATCCCTTATGGCGGGGACTTTTTTAACCCTTCCTTTTTACCTTAGCCTTGCCGGCGGTGTTCTGGCCTTTCTTGGTATGAGTACTGGCCTCTACTGGGGACGAGATCGCTTCAGCCTTGTGGGAGTAAGTATTCTGGGAGCTCTTTCCCATAACCTGGGACAATTGGGAACTGTCGCCATTATTATTGGCAATATAGGTGTTTTTTATTACTTGCCTTACCTGGCATTTCTTGCTATTCCCACTGGATTTGTCGTTGGGATGGGAGCAAAACATTCCCTGAATGCTTTACCTAAAATCGGGAGGATAAAATGAAAAAATTAATCCTTGCTTCAGGTTCCCCGAGGAGAAAAGAACTCTTATCGGTTTTGGGGCTTAATTATGAGGTATGCCCCAGCAGGTTTGAAGAGGATAATATCGATAAGACTTCAGCTGAAGAATATGTGTGTGAAGCTGCCAGAAAAAAAGCCCTGGAAGTTGGCAACCGCAAGCAGGGTTTGATCCTAGCAGCGGACACAGTTGTGTGCCTGGGTGAAGAGATTCTTGGGAAACCAGTTGATGAAAAGGATGCCCTGAAAATGCTTGAACAACTTGCCGGAACCACCCACCGAGTTTTAACCGGGGTGGCGATATGGGACCCTCCCACCGGTAAGGAGGCCGTTCAATATGAGGAAACCCGGGTTTTTTTTCGATCTGCAAAAAGGGATGAACTGCTAGGCTATATTGCAACAGGAGAACCAATGGATAAAGCTGGAGCCTATGCCATACAGGGCCTGGGAAGTATTTTTGTTTCAGGAATTGAGGGCTGTTATTTTAATGTGGTGGGATTGCCCCTTTTTCGCCTGAGCCAGATGTTGGCCTCCTTCGGTGTTTATATATTCCCCAAGGAGGAAGCAGATGGAAGGAAGGGAGAAGTATCGACAGACGATTAAGGAAATGCCAGCAGAAGAAAGACCCCGGGAAAAATTACTTCATTTCGGTCCAGGTCGGCTTTCCAATTCAGAACTGCTGGCCTTAATCCTGAGAACTGGCCGGAAAAATGAAACTGCTCTTACCCTCTGTCAGAGATTGCTTGGAGAACTTGATGGTTTAAGAGGACTTTTCGAGGCCAGCCTGGAAGAAATGATGGAAATTGAGGGGATAGGCCTGGCCAAAGCCGCCCAGCTTAAGGCAGTTGCAGAGATGAGTCGGCGTTTTCCCCTTACTGGGGGAGCAGAAGAAATTATAAAATCTCCTGCTACTGCTGCGGAAGTTTTAATGCCCAGGCTGCGCTATTTACAGCAAGAAAAGTTTTGTATAGTCCTGTTGAATACCAAGAATATGGTAATTGCAGTGGAAGAGGTCACCACCGGAGGGTTGAATTCTTCCCTTGTTCACCCCCGAGAGGTTTTCAAGCGAGCAATCCGAAGGAGCAGTGCTGCAATAATTCTGGCCCATAATCACCCCAGCGGAGACCCCAATCCCAGCAGAGAGGATATCAGGGTTACTCGGCGTTTAATCGAGGTTGGAGACCTGGTTGGTATTAAGGTTCTTGACCATATTATAATCGGTGATGGCCGCTTTTTAAGTTTAAAACAAGAAGGAGCAATTTAGAAAGGAGCAAAGGGAATGTTGCTGAGAATGTTGAGTGCGCCTTTTTCCCGGGACATGGGAATTGACCTGGGAACAGCAAATTCACTAGTTTATATGCGGGGCCGGGGAGTAATCCTCCGCGAACCATCGGTAGTGGCCCTGCAGGAAAAAACTGGTGCTATTCTGGCTGTAGGTCAGGAAGCAAAAAAAATGATTGGTAGGACACCGGGAAATATCATCGCTGTCCGACCTATGAAAGATGGAGTAATTGCAGATTTTGATGTTACAGAAATGATGCTCCGGCATTTTATCCAGAAAGGTCATAAAAGGAACCGGTTGGTAAGACCACGGGTTATCATTTGTGTGCCTACTGGAATTACCGCTGTAGAAAAGAGGGCAGTTATTGATGCTGCCTTGCAGGCGGGAGCCCGAGAAGCTTTTCTTATAGAAGAGCCCATGGCGGCGGCTATAGGTGCCGGTTTGCCTGTGAATGAACCTATAGGGAATATGGTTGTCGATATCGGTGGAGGAACAACCGAAGTTGCTTTAATATCACTGGGTGGTGTTGTTGCCAGTCAGTCTATTAGAGTTGCTGGAGATGAAATGGATGAAGCCATTGCCCAGTATGTTAAAAATGAGTATAAAATTTTGATCGGGTTGCGGTCAGCAGAAGATATCAAAATTGAAATTGGAACCGCCTTAAATAGTGGGGAAGAGAGAGAAAGACAAATTAGAGGGCGGGACCTGGTAAGTGGTTTGCCCAAAACCCTTACCCTTAATTCCAATGAAATTCGTCTTGCCCTATTAGAACCCATCAATGCTATTCTCAATGCAATTAAGTTGACCCTTGAGAAATCTCCTCCAGAGCTTTCCAGTGATATTATGGACAGGGGAATTATCCTTGCCGGTGGGGGTGCCCTTCTGCGGGGCCTTGATGAGTTAATCCGTGAAGAAACCGGTATGCCGGTTCATATAGCGGAAAACCCCCTTGATTGTATTGCTGAAGGGACAGGCAAGGTGCTGGAAGAATTGGAAACGTTAAAAAAGATTTTATTGACTGGAAAGAAACTGTCTTAACCGGGAGGGGAGCGCGTGCGGCGTTACAAGTTTCAATATTGGCACCTGGGAATTCTTGCAATTGTACTGGTATTGCTTTTTTCCTGGGGAGCCAATTATCTGGAAATTTCTATACCCCGACCCTTTAATTTCCTCCACACTGTTACTGCTCCCCTGCACAGGTCTGTTACCTGGGTGGGAGGTAAGATTGGGAATGTAAGATCGTTTTTCACTGAGTACAGGGTTTTTCATGAAGACAGGGAGTATTACGAGACCCGGATTGGCCAGCTGGAAAGGGAATTAAGTATGGCCAACGAAGTTTACCTGGAAAATGAAAGGTTAAGGGAACTTTTGAATTTTGAACAAAGGGTAAATTTTGAAACTCTGGGGGCCAGGGTAATTGGGTTGGGCTCGGATAACTGGGGCCATACACTGATAATTGATCGGGGCAGAAAGGATGGACTCTTTCCCCGGCAACCGGTTATAACCGGTAACGGATACCTGGTCGGCCAGGTTGAAGAAGTTTATTCAGGTACTGCTCGTGTTACCATGCTGACCAATCCTGGTTTTGTGGTAGGTGGGATAGTAAGGAGAGAAGAATCCAGAGCACTTGGCATGGTTCGGGGCGTTCCCCTTAAAGAAGGATTTTATCTAATGGATAATTTTTCCTGGGATGCTGATGTTCGCATCGATGATGTGATTATTACTTCTGGGATGAGTGAATTCTTCCCGAAGGGGCTTGCTATTGGTACAGTTAAGACCTTAGAGGAAGGGGATTATGGGCTTACTCAGAGAGCAGGAATTGAACCCTTTATCTATGGAAGTACCATCGAAGAGGTTTTAATCCTTTTTGCCGAGTGGGGAGAAGAAGAATGAAGGCAATTATAGGAAAAGGTTTTGTCCTGTTGCTGATTACTTTAACCCAGGTATCCATTTTGCCCCGGTTGCCCCTGGGGAATCTGCAGCCGGACCTTTTTCTTATTGCAGCCTGTTGCTGGGGACTTATAAATGGATCGCGGATTGGAATGGGATCTGGTTTCGCCGCTGGATTATTGCAGGATTTATACGGAACGGGAAGCAACATTTTTATCAAACCGGCAATAGGTTACCTCTCCGGTCGATTTGAAGGGAAAATTTATAAAGAAAGTATCGCCTTTCCTCCCATGATTGTCTTCGGGGCCAGTCTATTCAGTGGTCTTATTACTTATTTGGTCCACGAAGAATTTCTTTTCAACCTGTCTTTTGGTTATGCTTTGCGGGAAATTATAATTCCCGGAGGCTTTGTTAATGCAGCCATAGCAATTGGAGCTTATCCTCTATTACTCTGGCTGGAAAGAAAAATGGAGGAGCGGCGAGGGGGTGTTTACCGGTAATGGAACGGAGAATTAAGATTGGAGGATTAATCTGTATCTTAATATTTGCCCTACTTATTCTTAGACTGGGGCAATTGCAGATTATTCATGGAGAACAGTACTCTCGCCTTTCTGATGGAAACCGAATAGAAAACAGGCCGATTCCTGCTCCCCGGGGAAGAGTTTTTATGCAGAGGGAGGGAGAACCGGTTATTGCTGTTTCCAATCGTCTTGCCTATTCCGCGTCTGTGATTCCCGCCAATATTCCTCCAGGAGAGAAGGGTAATATTTGCCAGGAATTGGGCCGCATTCTGGACATGGACCCCTTCGGGATAAGTGAAAGGATTCAGAACGCCCAGCGGGCCCTCCCTGTTCGAATTAAAAGAAATCTCACCCCGCAACAATTATTGATTCTCGAAGAAAACCTGCGGAAATTACCTGGGGTAATAATTGAAAAGATACCCATCAGGGACAATGTTTATCGGTCAACTGCAGCTCATCTCCTGGGCTATGTAGGTGAAGTGTCCCTTTCCGAAATTTCTTTCTTTGAAGGGTACAGATCCGGTGATTTTATTGGGAAAAGTGGCCTTGAGCGGTCTTATGAACCTTATTTGCGAGGTGTTGATGGGATCCGCCAGATTGAAGTCGATGCTCACCGGATGGAAATAACCACCCTGGGGATAAGGGACCCTCAACCCGGTGCAGACCTTTATATAAGTATAGATCTTGACCTGCAAATGAGAGCGGAAAAGGTTTTAAAAGAAAAAATACTGGAATTACAGGAAATGGCCAAGGAAGACGAAGAACTAATGGGAGGACCTACTGGCGGAGCTTTTATTGCCATGGAACCAAATTCCGGGAAAATCCTGGCTATGGCCAGTTATCCCACCTTTGATCTTAACCTTTTCGCCGGGGGAATTGAACGGTCGGAACTGGAAAAATTACAGAATAATTTCCATCGGCCTTTTTTGGACAGGAATCTCCAGATTACCCCTGCTCCAGGTTCAACCTTTAAAGTTATTACCGGGATGGCGGTTTTAAAAGATTTAAACCTGTCCTTGACCCGGAAAACTGCTGAATGCTACGGAACTTTCACCCTGGGGCCCCAGGAATGGAAATGCTGGAGAGAAGGGGGTCACGGGCGACTAACCTTTTTTGAAGCCCTGGCCCATTCTTGCAACGTGGCTTTTTACCGCTGGGGGCACGAGCTACACCACCAGGGAAATGATACCATCCAGAAAATTGCCCGGGAATTTGGTTTTGGTTTTTTAACCGGAATTGACCTGCCCAATGAAAAGGCAGGAATTGTTCCTGACCGGGATTGGAAAATGAACCACCTGAAAGGTCCCTGGGTCCCGGGGGATTCAGTTAATATGGCGATTGGACAGGGAGATTTTCAGGCTACTCCATTGCAGCTTGTGAATATGATTAATACTGTAGCCAATGGTGGTTATTTAATGCAGCCATTTATTGTTGAACGGGTTGTTGGTAATAACGGGGAAACAATTTTTGAGAGGAACCCCGAGGTAATTAGGGCCCCCGATGTATCCAGGGAGATAATCGAGACGATGCAGACTGCCCTGCGCGAGGTAACTGAATATGGAACGGGGTTGAGAGGTTTCGGGGATTTTGTTCCCGAGGTTGCTGGAAAAACAGGAACAGCCCAGACCGTTCCCGGGCAGGCCAACCATGGCTGGTATGCCGGCTATGTTCCTGCGGATAATCCGGAAATTTCTTTCGTGGTTTTTTTGGAACATGGTAGTGACAGTGGGTTTGCCGTTGATGTGGGGCGAGCCTTCCTTGAATATTATTATCCCCAGGAAGAGGAGGTTGACGAGGAGTAAATGGCCAATAAAGAGATAGTAATCAAGGGAACACTTGATAAACTCAGAGTTTGTCCCCCTCCTGATGTAACTTTACCGGAGTTAAAGGCTTTTTTTAGCCGCAAGTTTAACTCCTCAGGGTTTTTCCGGGGAGTCAAGTGCAAACTTAACATAATTGATAATGGCTGGGATATCAGAGAAAAAGATGAAATCAGGGAGTCAATTAAGGAAATCAACGAATTAATTGAAATTAGGTTTATCCGACCGGAGGAAGAAATTGCTCCCGGGGAAATACCGAAAATGAAAAAAATACCGGAGGTAATAAAAAAGAGCTTTCGCTCTGGCCAGAGAGTTGCAGTCCTGGGAGACCTCGTACTTATTGGGGATATTAATCCGGGGGCTGAGGTTGTTGCTGGTGGAGATATTATAGTTTTTGGCAAGGTAGTTGGAGGGCTTGTTCATGCTGGAGTGGAAGGGAATGAAGAAGCAAGTATTTTTGCTCTTGAGCTGGCCCCGACTCAGATGCGGATTGGAAAAATCCTTGCCCGGGCTCCTGATGACAGGAGCAGGCGAGGAGCCGGGCCTGAAGTTGCCCGGGTTAAAAATGGTCGCATAATCATAGAAAACTATTTAGCCCGAGGGGAGGGAAGACGTTAATGGGTAAATCAATTGTAATAACCTCCGGAAAAGGGGGAGTCGGGAAAACCACAACTACAGCCAATATTGGAATGGCACTGGCTATTTTAGGCCGCAGCGTGGTTTTGATAGACGCGGATATTGGACTGCGGAACCTTGACGTTGTGATGGGCTTAGAGAACAGAATAGTCTATGATCTGGTGGACGTTGTGGAGGAAAGGTGTCGACTGGATCAGGCCCTGATTAAGGATAAAAGGTATCGGAATTTAATGCTTTTACCGGCTGCCCAAACCCGGGATAAAACAGCGGTTAACCAGGAGCAGATTACCAAACTCGTTGAAGGTTTGCGAGATGAATTTGATTATGTCCTGATTGATTCCCCTGCAGGAATTGAACAGGGTTTTAAAAACGCGATTGCCGGTGCCCAGGAAGCAGTGATTGTTACTACCCCAGAAGTTTCAGCGGTTAGAGACGCCGACCGAATTATTGGTATGCTGGAAGCAGAAGGATTGAATGACCCCAACGTAATTATTAACAGGATCAGGAAAGATATGGTTAAACGTGGAGATATGATGGATATTGATGACATGATTGAGATCCTGGCCATTGGTCTACTGGGGATTGTTCCGGATGATGAAGATATTATTGTTTCCACCAATAAAGGGGAACCAATTGTTTTAAACAATAAATCCCGGACGGGAGAGGCCTTCCGCAACATTGCAAGAAGGATTGAGGGTGAAGAAATTCCTTTAGACAATAACGGCCGGGAAAAGTTTGTCCAAAAAATCAAACGGATGATTGGGATCTCTTAGGGGGGCTTTTTATGACGCCGTTCTGGCGAAGAAGCAAAGAAACTGCAAAAGAAAGATTGCGCTTAATACTTATCCATGATCGAATTGAACTTTCTCCGGGAAAAATGGAGGAATTGAAAGACGATTTGCGTGAGGTTTTTAAAAAACACCTAAATGTTAAAACTGAAGATTTTGATATTAGTGTTAGCCGGAAAAAGGATTCCATGGCTCTTGAAGCTGATATTCCGCTCCGAGATTCAAGGTAAGATGGGAAGGGATTTAGTTGCGTTATAATAAAAAAAATTTCCGCCAGGTTGATATAACGCTGCCCCTTTTGGCTTTTCTCCTCGTTTGTACGGGCCTTGTTATGATAAGTAGTGCTACCCAAACTTCTCCAGAGGCCTGGCAAACTCCGCATGTACAGCGGCAGGTGGTATCAGCTATTATTGGATTTTTGCTGATGCTTGTAGTAACCTTTTTTGACTATCGCCGGTTGCGGGACTATTACCTGTTTTTTTATGGAGGAGCATTATTTTTGCTGGTGATAAATTTAATGAGGGCCGCAGGGGGAGTTGCTGCCCAGCGTTCAATTAGCATTGGTCCCCTGGTTTTTCAGCCGTCGGAGTTGACCAAACTGGGAGTTATTATCCTGCTCAGCTATATTTTTTCCCAGGATAGAGAAGAAATTTCTGCTGGTTCCCTGGGAAAAGGGATCCTGGGCACGGTAATTCCCTTCCTTTTAATCCTGCAAAATGACCTGGGGACTTCTTTAGTTCTGGGATTTATTTTGCTGATCATGCTTTATATCGCAGGTTTCCCGGGTTTTTACCTCCTCACTACCTCGGGGGGAGTTATACTTGGGGTTTTTGGATGGATCCTGGCCCATCTGCACTGGGGGTTATGGTTGCCCCTGAAGGAATACCAGTTGATGAGGATTATTGTTTTCTGGAACCCCGGGATGGATCCCTTTGGTTATGGTTACCACCTTATTCAGTCGAAAATTGCTATTGGTTCCGGTAATATCCTTGGGAAAGGTCTTTTTGAAGGTACTCAGAGCAGGCTTAATTTTATTCCCGAGCAGCACACTGACTTTATTTTCAGTGTACTGGGAGAGGAAACCGGCTTTATTGGGGCTTCGATTTTGC
The DNA here is from genome assembly GCA_003554585.1 of Halobacteroidaceae bacterium. Classification (GTDB taxonomy): domain Bacteria; phylum Bacillota; class Halanaerobiia; order B1SED10-174; family B1SED10-174; genus T1SED10-26. The sequence continues at coordinate 12,475 of PWGV01000068.1, forward strand.
TCACCCTTTACCTTCTGTTGCTTTTGAAGGGTTTGCATGTAAGCTATAAGGCTAAAGACCGTTTTGGTTCCCTTCTCGCTGCTGGTATTACCGGCATGTTTGCCTTCCATATTTTTGTTAACATTGGGATGACTATGGGGGTTTTCCCGGTGACTGGGTTACCCCTTCCTTTCGTTAGTTATGGGGGAAGTGCTCTGACCACAAACCTTTTAGCGATTGGTATATTGATAAATATTTACATGCGGCGACAGAAAATTTACTTCTGATTTTTACTGCAGCAATATCTGCGGGGGAATCTATTATTTTGGTTTTGTTCTCGAGGAGTGAAAATATGAATTGGGATAAATGGCAGGAGCTGATGGAAGTAGAACGGCCCATTCGTTACGTTGGGCTGGAGTGGAATCAGATAAAAAAAGACCCCCAACAGGTTAAAGTATCCTGGGCCCTGTCATTTCCAGATGTTTATGAAGTGGGCATGTCTCATCTGGGCTTGAAAATATTATACTATCTGATTAACAGCCACCCTGATTACGCAGCCGAGAGGGTGTTCGCTCCCTGGCGGGACAGGGAAGAACAGCTGCGGAAAAAGGGGAGGCTTTTGCATACACTGGAATCGGACCGTCCCCTGCGTGATTTTGATATTGTTGGGTTTAGTCTTCAGTATGAGCTCTCCTATTCCAATGTTTTAAACATGCTGGAAATGGGAGGTATACCAATCAGGGCCGAGGAGAGAAAAGCCTTTCCCCTGGTAGTTGCCGGAGGACCAAATGCCTTTAACCCCGAACCCCTTGCTGATTTTATTGACTGTTTTTTCATCGGGGAGAGCGAGGAAATGGTGGAGAGTTTTTCCGCAGAAGTTTTGCAGGCCAAGGAGGCGGGTTGGAGCAGGGGAAAACTACTTGAATCCCTGGGAAAGGTTCCCGGAATTTATGTTCCCGCCCTTTATTCAATTGAAAAAAAAGGTAATTTTTTCTGCCCGCTTCCCTCCGGTGATGCTCAGGGGAAAATAGAAAAACAGGTGGTCCGAAACCTTGAAGAAAGTTTTTTTCCCGAAAAATTCATAGTCCCTTTTACCCCCGCGGTACATGACCGGGTAACCCTGGAAATTGCCAGGGGTTGTACAAGAGGTTGCCGATTCTGCCAGGCAGGTATGATTTACCGCCCGGTTAGAGAGAGAAGCCTGGAAAAACTAAAGTGCCAGGCAGATGATCTCCTGGCAGGAACCGGGTATGACGAAATTTCCCTGCTTTCTCTCAGCACGACTGACCATTCCCAGATTGTTCCCCTGGTTAATTATTTTTCCCGAGCATATTCTGATTTGGGAGTGGGGCTATCGCTTCCTTCTCTGCGGATAGACGCTTTTTCAGTTGGCCTGGCTCAGGAGGTGCAGAGGGTTAAAAAAACGGGTTTAACTTTTGCGCCCGAAGCTGGAACCCAAAGGCTAAGAAATGTAATTAACAAAGGAGTTTCCCAGGATAATCTTCTGGAGGCTGCTCAAGCTGCTTTCCGTTCCGGGTGGACCGCCATTAAACTTTATTTTATGATTGGTCTGCCCACGGAAACCGATGAAGATGTCCGGGGTATTGCTGATCTGACCTGGCAGGTCTGGGAAATTGGGAAAAAGCTGGCTCCACGGCGCCCCAAAATAACTGTTAGTGTAGCCACTTTTGTACCCAAACCCCATACTCCCTTCCAGTGGGACCCTTTGTTAAGCCTGCCCGAGGTTGAACGTAGGCAAAAATTGCTCCGGTCGCTTCTGCGGGGAAAACAGTTTAACCTGAATTGGCATGGAGGGGAAAGCAGTAAGCTCGAAGCCTTACTGGCCCGGGGAGATAGAAAAATGGGCGGGGATGTTTACAGGGCCTGGAAGCAGGGAGCCCGTTTTGATGGTTGGAGCGAGGAGTTTAACCCCGATTTCTGGCAGGAGCTTTTATCAGGTAATGAATGGGTCCACCAAAAATTATCTGCAACCGAACCCCTACCCTGGGATCACATTTTGTCCGGAGTTGAAAAAGACTTTTTACAAAAGGAGCGGGTTAAATCCGAACAAGCGGAAAAAACCCTTGATTGCCGGGAAGGAAATTGCCATGGGTGCGGTTGCTGCGGCAACCTGAAAGCAATGGTTGAGGTGTTTGGGGGTAAAAAAAATGCGGATCAGAGTTAAGCATTTAAAGTTAGGGGAACTTGTTTTTCTTTCCCAGCTGGATATGGTAAATACGATTTTACATGCTCTGCGCAGGGCCAGAATTCCCTTCGCCCTGAGCGAAGGTTTTAGCCCCAAACCGAAAATATCTTATGGACTTCCCCTGCCCGTTGGAGCTGGAAGCCTGGCCGAATATTTTGACCTGATCCTTGAAAAGAGAATGGACCTGGAAGAGATCAGGGAAATACTTTCAAAACAGGTCCCGAGTTTAATGGGAATAAGGGGTATCTGGGAAATATCACCCGGGGTGCCTGCTCTGCAGGCTGCTGTGAGTGCAGCCGAATATTATATCTGGCAGAAAGTTTCGGGTTCGGACATTGATAATTTTGTTGAAAAATTTTCAAACCAGGAAAATTGGGATTACGTAGACCGGAAGGGGCGCAAAAAGGATTTAAAAGAATTGATTTTTAATTTTGATTATCTGGGAATTAAACAGGGTCTTGCGGGTTTTAAAATTACTGCTGCTGCCGGTAGTAAGAAAAATTTCCGCCCTGCAGATTTTTGTGATTTAATTCGAACAAATTCAAAGGGGAAAATTGAAGCCCCCGGCCGCATTTTGCGGTGTGAATTGTACAGCGGGGGTGAAAATGAACCGCTTACTCCTTTCAGTGGAGGGTAAAATTTAATGCAAAGAGAGATATTTATAAATGTGGAAGGAAATGAAACCCGGGTGGCCATCAAAGAAGAAGGCCGGCTGGCCGAAATCCACATTGAGCGGGGCTCCGATGAAAGTGTTGTCGGAAATATTTACAAAGGGGTGGTAACAGATGTGCTGCCCGGAATGGAAGCCGCTTTTGTGGATGTAGGTTTGGAGAGGAATGTTTTTTTGCACGCAAGTGATGCAGTTGTTTTAAAAAGAAGCCGGGGGAAAAACAAAAAAATAAACCAACTGGTTCAAAAGGGCGAACGAATTATGGTTCAGATTGTAAAAGAGCCGCTGGGAACCAAGGGAGCCAGGGCAACCTGTGAACTGGCTATCCCCGGTCGCTATCTGGTTTTGATGGCCAATTCAGGCCATATTGGAGTTTCCCGCCGGATAAGTAATGAGAAAAACAGGAATAGGCTGAGAAAGATTGTCCAGAATTTAAAACCCGATAACTGTGGTTTAATTGTTAGAACTGTTGCTGAAGAAGCTGATAAAGAAGAGCTTCGCAGAGATTTAAATTACCTTCACCACCAGTGGAAGAGGATCCAGCATGGGTATAAAAAAGATAAAGCTCCTTCCCTTTTATACAGGGATCTTGAACTCGCCCAGCGAGTGGTCAGGGATATTTTCACAGAGGACTTTGAGCGGCTCGTCCTGGATGACCTCCAGGTTTACAGGGAGATTATAAAGCTTACCGGTGCTGTGGCCCCGCACCTTCGTTCTCGAATTGAACTCTACCAGGGTGATATTCCCATTTTTAACAGGTACCACGTTGAAAAAGAGGTTAAGAAGGCCCTGGAAAGAAAAGTTTGGCTTAATTCAGGTGGCTATTTAATAATCGATACTACCGAAGCACTTACCTCGGTTGATGTCAATACTGGGAAATATGTGGGCAGCAGTAATCTTGATGATACGATTTTAAAAACCAATCTTGAAGCGGCAAAAGAAATACCCATTCAGCTAAAACTCCGTGATATTGGCGGGATAATTATTATAGACTTTATCGACATGGAAAGAGAAAAAGATCAGCAGAAGGTTATGACTACGTTCCAAAAGGAACTGGAAAAGGATAAAACAAAAACTGCAATAATGGGATTGACCAAGCTGGGGCTGGTGGAAATGACCCGTAAAAAAGTTAAACAGGGTATCGGGGAATATTTACAGCAGGAATGTCCCCACTGTGAAGGGTCGGGGAAAATCCTCACCCCTGAAAGCGGGGCTCTGGAAGCCATCCACCAGCTGAAAACAAAGATTGCGATGGAGGGTTTTGAAGCAGTTTTAATGGAAGTAAATCCCGAGGTGGCAGCCCTACTGATCGGGTCGGGAGGGAAAAACTTAAAAGACTTGGAGTCAAAACTTAAAAAGGATATTTATATCAGAGGAAATGAGAGTCTAAATGTAAAAGTTATAAAATTTGTCCAGACCGGAAGCAAAAAAGAGCTGGCCCGTTCCGCTCCACCGGTTAAAAAAGGAGAAATACTGGGAGTGTATATCCAGGATCGGCATTCCAATAATCCTGACGATGGGATTGGCCGGGTCGAGGGTTATGTAATTGATATTGTTGATGCTGGCAAAAAGGTTGGGGAAAAAGTCACAGTTAAAATCGAAGAGGTTTCCAGGACTTTTGCCCGGGCCCGAATTATTGACAACGTTTAGTCAGATGTGCTAAAATACAACGGTGGCAATGTGTCGGGAGGAGGTGTAATTTTGTACGCAATTATTAAAGTTGGTGGGAAACAAACCAAGGTAGAAGAAGGCAAGTACATCAAAACGGAAAAACTTGAAGGCGAAAAAGGCGACAAGGTTGAAATAACCGAAATCCTTGCCATAAATAAAGATGGCGAGATGACTGTTGGCAAGCCCTTTGTTGAGGGAGCCAAAATAATCGGAAAAATTATCGAGCAGGGCCGGGAAAGCAAGGTTACTGTTTTTAAGTATAAGCCGAAAATTGATTACCGGCGCAAGACCGGCCATCGCCAGTCCTATACCAAGGTTTTAGTTGAGGAAATTCAGATTCCCAGCGAATAAAATGGTGGGGGTAAAGTTTTTTCGAAAAGGTGATGGCATAATCAACGGTTTTGTCCTCGATGGGCACACTGAATGTGCTCCCCATGGTGAAGATGTTGTTTGTGCAGGGGTATCTGTTCTTGCTCAATCCATACTTCTGGGTCTTATTGAGGTAGCTGGAGCAGAAGTCGATTACTGCAGAGAAGAAGGTTATCTGGAATGCCGGGTATTAAAACGTTCTGAGCAAAGGGAAATTCAGGTCTTACTGGATACTTTATATTTATCCTTAAAAAGAATGGAAGAGGATTACCCGGATTATATTGAGGTTCAAGAGGAATAAAGGAGGTGCTCAGGGTGCTGCGCATAGATTTACAATTATTTGCCAAGAAAAAGGGAGTTGGAAGTTCCCGTAACGGAAGAGATAGTGAAGGCCGTCGCCTTGGTGTTAAGCGTCACGATGGCCAGGAAGTTAAAGCCGGTCATATTCTTGTCCGGCAGAGGGGAACGAGAATTAAACCCGGTGTAAATGTGGGCCGGGGTAATGATGATACCCTTTTTGCCAAAGCAGATGGAAGAGTGTCTTTTATCCAGAAAGGGAAAAAGACCAAGGAAGTTTGTGTAATGAACGATTAGAACCGGGGCAACCGCTCCGGTTTCTTTTTTGGAAATGAAAAACTCCCCTTTAGGTAACAGGTTTTTTCAACCTCTCTGCCTTAAGGGGAGTCTGCCGTTAAGCAAAGAAATCTTTTATTTTTCTGCTTCGGCCAGAGCTTTATCCACAGCTGCTATTACGGCATCGGAAGTGAGTGTTGCCCCGCTGACGGAGTCAACATCGGTAGACTGGGCTTCGATAATTGCAGGGATAACTGCGTCGAAGGCGGAATCTGCAATCCCCGGGGTTTCGGAGTGCTCGAGGATGTTGATTTCAGTAATTTCTCCACCGGAGATAACTACTTCCAGGGAAATATCATCATTGTAACCTTCTGCACTTGCCTGAAATGTTCCGTCTTCCCAGGGAGCATCAGCTCCACAACCAATTATTAAGCCGGCGACCAGTAGTAAAAAGAAAGAAAAAGCGAGTTTTTGTTTCACGTTATAATCCTCCTTACAGGGTTAAATTAGACCGGGAATTTGTCCAGGGCTATGAAATTAATCTCTTTTTCTCAATAATCATCTATATCATACCCCATGCCAGAAAATCATTCAAGAGTTAAATTTAGTTAATTGTCCATGGGCCTATTAAAAAAAACTTAAAAAGAATTTTTTAAATTCCGGTAATGGTTAGAGGAGTTAATTATCCCTTCTTTTTCCTCTGGTTTTAGTTCCCTTAAAATTTTGCCGGGACTTCCCATAACCAGGCTTCCCGAAGGGATTTCTTTTCCTTCAGGAATGAGTGTCCCCGCTGCAATTAAACAATTTGCTCCTATCCTGGCCCCGTTAAGGATTATAGCACCCATTCCCAACAAAGTTTCGTCGCCGATAGTACATCCGTGTAAAATTGCCCCGTGCCCTACAGTTACCCGGTCCCCGATTTTTAAATCCTGTTCCCGGTCAACGTGCAGGGTGGAGTTGTCCTGGATATTGCTTTCCCGTCCTATATAGATAGTAGCAAGATCTCCCCGCAAAACAGCATTGGGCCAGATTGAAGAGTCTTCTTTAATTTTGGCTTTTCCAATAACCCTACATCCAGGCCCGAGATAAACAGTCTCGTGAATTTCTGGGGTATGTCCCTGATATGTGTAAATCATTTGTATTCCTCCCATAATAAATTTAGAGGAAAATAAAAAAGGTTTGTAGAACTACTCACTATAGTAAAAATATTTTCCTCTCTTGGAATGTTGCTTCTTTATAACTTAAAAGGTTTCCTTTTTCTGCTTTTGATTTTTTGTTTGGAGGAAGAAGATTGTTTTTAGATGAAGTTAAAATTAACGTAATCGGTGGTAAGGGTGGTAATGGAATAACGAGCTTCCGCAGAGAGAAGTACGTTCCCCGGGGCGGTCCCGATGGAGGAGATGGTGGCCGCGGCGGGCATGTTATTTTAAAAGTTGATGAGGGGTTGAATACGCTATCGGCTTTTCGAAACCGAAAAGTTTTTAAGGCACAACCCGGTGGTTCTGGATCCGGTGGAAACCGGACCGGAAAGGATGGGGAAGATCTGATAATAGCCGTTCCACCTGGGACTGTTGTTTATAACGCAGAAAAAGGAACAATTCTTGCAGACCTTACTGAAGAGGGAGAGGAATTTATCGCAGCCCACGGCGGAAAGGGCGGTCGGGGGAATGCCCGTTTTGCTTCTTCGACAAAGCAAGTTCCCCGCCATTCTGAACTGGGTTCTCCCGGTGAAGAAAAACAATTAAGGCTTGAGTTGAAGTTACTGGCTGAAGTTGGTCTTGTTGGTCTACCAAATGCGGGCAAATCAACCCTGCTTTCCCGGGTTTCTAACTCTCGTCCCAAAATTGCGGACTATCCCTTTACTACCCTTGCTCCTTTTCTCGGGGTTGTGGATTGGAAGGATAAAAGCATGGTTTGGGCTGACCTGCCTGGTTTGATAGAGGGGGCCCATAAAGGGGTAGGGCTTGGCCATCAATTTTTGCGCCACGTGGAAAGAACAAGAGTTTTGTTATATGTCCTGGATGGCTCGGGCTTTTCCGGGGAAGAGCCTCTGGATGCTTTTAAACAGGTGCGGGAAGAATTAAAGAATTATCGAAAAGATTTAAGCAAAAGACCGGCCCTGGTTGCTGTTAATAAAGTTGATCTACCGGAAATGAGAGAAAGATGGCCAGAAGTAAAAGAAAGCCTTGAAAACCAGGGATTAAAAGTTATTGCTATTTCTGCTGCTACTGGAAAAGGAATTGAAGAGCTGCTGGAAAAGGTTTTCAGCGAATTGAAAAATGCTCCCCAGCCCCAATTGGAAATTCCTTCAGAAACGGAAACGTTATTAAAAGAGGATTTACCTTTTTCCATTAAAAAAGAAGGAGAAGTTTACGTTGTTAGTGGAGGTGAAGCGGAAAAGAAAATAGCTACTACCAACTTTGAAAATGATGAAAGTGTGAAGAAACTACTGAGTTTTTTGCAGAGAAAAGGCCTTTATGAAGCACTTAAAGAAAAAGGAATTCAAGAAGGCGATACAGTGCGAATTGGGCCAATGGAGTTCGAGTATATAGAATAATCTAAAAAGGAGGCCAAAGATGAAAATACTTATTTCAGCAGACATGGAAGGAATTGCAGGAATTGTTGGCACCGATCAGGTGGATTCTCGCTCAGGGAAAGACTATGATTGGGCCAGGAAAATAATGACTGAAGAGGTTAACTATGCAATTGAAGGTGCCTTTGCTGGAGGGGCAAAAGAAATAGTGGTTAATGATTCCCACGGGGGAATGAGGAATATTATACCTGACTTACTCCATCCTGAAGCAAAACTTATAACGGGTAGCCCAAAAGAATTAAGCATGGTCCAGGGTTTAAGTGATGACGTTGATGGGGTTTTTCTTGTAGGTTACCATGGACGTAGAGGCACCAGGGCAAGTATTATGGACCACACCTATTCGGGAAGGGTCCTTCACAGTTTAAAAATTAATGGAGTTGAGCTCGGGGAAACAGGAATGAATGCCCTAGTAGCAGGTGAATTTGACGCTCCCGTTATTCTCGTAACCGGGGATGATTCAGTTTGCAGGGAAGCGGAAGATCTTTTTGAGAAGGTATATACAGTTGAGGTGAAAAAAGGATTGAGTCGCTATTCCGCTGAATGTCTTCATCCCAAAAAGGCTGGAGAGTTAATTAAAAAAGAGGCAGAAAAAGCTGTTAAGGACATTGAAAGTTTCAAGCCTTTCCGGTTGGAAAGCCCTTATCGCTTGGAGATGGAAGTTATTACATCTTCCATGGCAGATGGTTGCCACCTGATCCCGGAAGTAAGTCGTCCAAGTCCAACAACTCTTTCTTACAGCCATTCTGACCTGATTACTGCTTTTAAGGCTTTTCGGGCAATGTTAACCCTGGGAGGAGCAGCCAGCTAAAGGTTTTGGGTTATGTTCAATATTGAGGACGCGGATAACAAAAAACGTTCAAATTTTTAAACAAAAATAAAAACTGGACCGAAATTTTCCCGAAAACAAGTTTGCCAAAGATGGTACATTATTTGCAATAATAAGGAAGATAATAAATTTTTTAACGGTCCACACTCTGAAGGGAGGGGATATTCAACCGAAGGAGTCGGGCGGAAAGTGAATTTTGACTTAAAATTTTTAAGGAGGAGATCAAACTTGAAAAAAGTTGGTATTATTGTTTTAGCTGTTTTTACGCTTTGTTTGTTTTTAGCCAGCACTACTGTTACTGCAGAAGAGCCTCAATATGGTGGGAGAATTGTTATCAGGGCTGCCGATGACCCCATGACACTAAACCCATTTATGCTTGGTGGTCAGGCTTATGCCTGGGATATCTCTTATGCTCTTAACGGTTATCTTTTTGTCATCGGACCGGATGGTGAATTTCAACCTGATGTAGCGGAGTCCTGGGAAACTCCTGACAACACCACTTTAATTTTTAATATCCGCGAGGGTATGAAATTCCATGATGGAGTTGAACTTACCGCTGATGATGTAGTTTTTACTTTTGAAAAAAACCTGGATCCCGATTTTGCTTCTTACTGGCATACCGGAATTAGAGATCACATTGAATCTGTAGAAAAGATTGATGATTACACTGTTCAAGTAAACATGTACGAACCCTTTGCTCCCATTTTCTACAGCCTTCTTTTCCCGATTGTTCCCGAGCATGCCTGGGAAGAAAAGGGCGAAGATTTTGCTTATGAACCTGTTGGAGCAGGGCCCTTCAAATTCAAGGAATGGCGCCCCGACGATCGCTTTGTACTTGAAGCATTTGATGACTTCTATGCCGGCCGTCCCTATCTTGATGAGCTGGAATTCAGAAACATGGACTATGACACCGCTCTAATGGCCTTCCTCAATGAAGAAATTGATGTTCTCTCAGTTGGAACTGAGGACCTGGATATGGTGGAAGAACATGACAACCTTCATATTGTAAATGCTCCTGGAACTTCCTGGTTCTATCTTGGTGTAAACCAGACCGAAGGTCCCCTTGCTGACAAAAGAGTCCGCCAGGCTATTTCTTATGCAATAAACCGAGAAGAAATTATTGAAAATATCTATCATGGTGCTGTTCAAAGAGCTACTGGGCCAATTGTCCCAGTTTCCTGGGGGCATAATCCCGATGTAAAAACTTATCCCTACAATCCTGGGCAGGCAGTTCGCTTGCTAAGGGAAGCAGGGTATGAAGACGGTGTTACCATTGAACTTAAATGTTCCTCTGGAGCAGTCAGCACAATGGAAATTATCCAGTCTCAATTAGCCCTGGTTGGAATTGAAATTGAGATGGTTCCAATGGAATGGGGTCTCCTGACTGAAGATATTAATAACGATGACTTTGAACTCCACTACAGGGCCTGGACCCGCCAGACCGATCCGGAGAGAGGTATTAACCGTCAGTTTATGTGTGATACTAACACCAATATCGCCGGTTTTTGCAATCCCCGGGTTGACGAATTAGCTGAAAAAGCTGTCCGCACCCTTGATATTGAAGAACGCCGCGAGTATTATTATGAAATTCAGGAAATTCTTGCAGAAGAGCTACCAGCAATCTTCCTGTGGTATGGTTTCACCCGTTCTGCCCATCACGATCGAGTTAAAAACTTCTCCATTGATCCGTATTACAGTTATAGAACCTATATGCACATGTGGTTAGAAAATTAGAATAGTGGGCAATTAATAGAAATATAGAGGAGGCGGTGCCCTGCTCCGACTCCTCTGAAATTGTAATAAGAACTACGGTGTAATGTCAAGGAGGAAATAAAAGGAAAATAATAAAAAAGGCTTAAAAAAGTACACCACTCCCTAAACCGAAAAAGGTCGCAAATTTCGAACCAAAATCAGTAAAATAAAGTTAAAATATGTAATTTTGCCGATTTTTAATTGTTCCCCCCTTCTTGATAAATTTGGCCATTGCTCAGCAGTGCAAAGACCAGACGGACAAACTTTCTTGCAGTTAAAACCAGAGCTCTTTTATGTTTGTGTTTTGTGGCTTCCTGATATTTGCGGTTGTAATAAGCAGCATATTCCTTGTTGTGCAGCCTTAAAGAATTTGCCGCTTCTACCAGGTAATAGCGCAAAAACACGTTACCAGACTTTGTTAGAGAAGTCTCTTCGGCTTCAAAGTTACCTGACTGAGTTTTGTGCCAGGTGAGCCCTGCAAATTTGGCGAGGGACTTTTCACTGGGAAACCTTTTTACACCACCGATTTCAGAAACTATTCCCGCAGCTAAAGCAGGACCTATCCCTGGAATTGTTGTTAAAGTCTGATCAATAGCCTTAAGTTCTCTGGCAATTGAGTTATCGATTTTCTTACACTGATTTTCCAGGAAACGAATATTTTCAATGGTCATGCTGAGGGCAACACTAACTGTATCTTCCATCTTTGAGTTAAGGCGGTAAGAGTTTCTAGCTGCTTTTTTGATAGCTTTAGCAAACTCTTGGGGATTTTTAGTTCGGTTGTTGCCTTTGGCGAGAATATATTCAGCGAGTTCTTCAATGGTTTTTTCAGTAATTTGTTCCAGGGTAAAATCATTGAGCAACTCCAGGGAAGAATTGTTGAAGGTGCGTTTTCCTGAAGCCTTAAAAAAATCGGAGAACTTGAGTGAGATTAATTTAAGAGCCCTATTTTTTCCCTTTCGGATATCCTTCTTAAGGTTGTAGCGGAGTCGAGTCAATCGTGCTAAGGGAGCGTAAAGCAGGCTTCTTTTATCAACAGGGCTAAGTCGTCCGAATCTTAATCTATCAGCAATAACCCAGGCATCAATGGCATCGGTTTTGGGTAAAGTAGGATAGGTATTTTTAAATTGTTTGATAAGGGAAGGGTTGATAGTAAATAGTTGGACTTTAGAAGTGTCAGGAGCAAAACTTTCTAAAGCTTCAAGCAGATGCCACCAGTAGAAGCCAGTAGCTTCCATCCCGATGTTAATTTTACTGGGAGAATGAAGTTTGCTCAGTCTTTGGATTAGTTTTAGGAAGGTTTCCAATCCTTTTTGGTTGTTGGGAAAGGAAAGAGGTTTGGAAATAGTCACGCCATCATTATCCATGAATTGAGCCAGATTGTTTTCTTTACTGATATCAATACCAATAAAAAGAGCTTCTGACAACGAAATCACCTCCCCAGCAAGGTAAGATTTGGGGTCCATCCCCGAGAGTCCCGCCGGTTCAACAGCCTCGCTATTAGAGCTCACAGAACGCAAATGGGGCTGCTACCCTTAAGCTGCTGAGACAAAAGGCCAAAAGCGAACGCGGCATCTTTCTACGAGTAAAAGGTTCCGGCGGGTTCGGGGTCCCATTCTTAAACGAGAGGTATAACCTCAGGGGGGATCGAAAGCTTCCCCGCCCTTGCTTAAGGGAATTGTCTCAAAGATGGCCCCCAAATTCAAGTTTAGAAAAGAGTGTTGTGGATTTGCCGCAGTTGTGGATCATGCTGGATAACAGGTTATCCACAGGCTCAACAACTGCTTGGAAAACGCCTGTGGCGTTTACCACAAATCCACAACAGGGGCTACTAATGCTAATGGAATAAAACAAATTAATACTTTTATGGATTTTAATCCTGATCAGTTCTACATGATAGGTCTAAATATTATTATACGAGGGGGGCTTAAAATGGAAGGCACAATGAGCATCCGAGGTATGGCATCTGGTATGGATATTGACAATATTGTGGAGCAGTTAATTCAACTGGAGCGCCGGCCAATCCGTCAGCAGGAAGCCCGCATAAGCGGATATCAAAAAAGCCAGAAAGCATGGCAGGAAATAAACAGCCAGCTTTATAATCTCCGCCAGGCCAACCAGGGTTTGCTCGACCTGCGTGATTCCAGGGTGGCAATTTCCAGCCAGGAAGAAATTTTAACAGCAGACGCCACCCCCCAAGCCCAGGAAGGTAATTACAATATCAATGTGCTGGCTCTGGCCCAGAACCTGATTATTTCCTCCGAAAATGCCCTTGATTCAGAACCTGGAGTTAGTGGAAGTTTCACTATAAACGGGGCTGAGGTTTCAATTGAAGAGGGCGACACCCTTTATCAGTTCCGGGATGCCATTAATCAGGCCCAGGAAGGGGTCAGGGCCAGCATTGTAAGTAACCACCTGGTTTTGGAAGACCAGGCCGGGGAAGGAATTGAATTCGGGGGAGATACTGGAATTCTCCAGGAACTGGAACTGATTTCTGGGGAGGGAGATTTCTCCCGGGTTTTGCAGGAACAGCAGGATGCCCAGGTTGAGATCAATGGACTGCTTGTAGAATCAAGTTCTAATGTCCTTGAAGAAGCCATTGAAGGAGTTACAATTAACCTCCATGATCTTGGGCAGAGCGAACTTCAAGTTGGTGAGGATCTTGATAAACAGGTTAAAGAAATTCAAAAATTTGTCGATGCATATAACAAGGCTGCTTCTCAAATGGCTCAGATGTCTGATAGAGGTGGTCAACTGCAGGGAGATACTCTCCTGACCCGTTTGCGCAGCAATATCAGGACCCAAATAATGAACCAGGTTGGGGATGGAGAAACCAATGATGGAATCAACCACCTGGGGAGTCTGGGGATCAGTATCGACTGGCAGACCGGGCAGATGTCCCTGGATGAATCTGAATTGAGGACTGCCCTGGAGGAAAACTCTGGAGCTGTAAGAAACCTGTTCCAGGCCAGGGAAGAACATAATGGCTTCCAGGGAGTAGGGCAGCGCCTGGAGGGGCTTCTGCATAGAACCCTTCGCAGCGGGGACGGATCTATAACCATGCGCGAGAGGTATTATGACCAGAGCATAGAACGAGCCCAGGACAGGATTGCAACGCTGGAGCGCAGAGTCGAACAGACAAGAGCCAGGTTGATCAGACAGTTCGGGGCGATGGAAAATGCAATTGGAACCATGAACAGCCAGAGTATGTGGCTATCCCAGCAAATAGACCAGATGGGGCTCTAAACGGATAATAGTAGTATTTACAGGGGGAATGGACATGTACGCCAATCCTTATCAAAAATATAAAAAGAACCAGTTGGAAATGGCTTCACCTGCTGAACTAACCTTACTTTGCTTCAAGGGTTCAATAAAAAATCTAAAACAGCTCGTTGATAACTGGGAAGAGAAAAAACCTGATGAAGTCCACGAAAAACTTTTAAAGGTTCAGGCCATCCTGGAAGAATTGAGTTTTGGACTCAACGAACAGGCCGGTGAGGTGGTGGATAACCTGGCCAATCTTTATGATTATATGCAGAGGAGACTGGTTGAAGCTAATGTAAAAAAAGACCCTGAAATAATAAAGGAAGTTCTGGATATGTTCGGGGAGCTCAAAGATACCTGGGAAGAAGCCATGGCCCATCAGGTTCCCGCTGCGGCCTCTTCAGCAAGGGAAGGGTGATATAAAAATTGGCTGAGTTGGTAAAACTTTATCAAAAACTTTTTGAATTAACCCGCCAGGAACAGGAAGTAATCCAGGAAAACAGATTTGAAAAACTCGGGGAAATTTTGCAGGATAAACAGGAAACCATCTATTTAATAAATTGCCAGCCAGAACCTAAAAGTGGTTCGGAAAAAGAGAAAATTTTGGAAATAATGACCGAAATTAAAAAGCTTGGAGATAACAACCTTGAAGTTTTGCAGAAAGAAATAAAGGTTACGGGGGAAAAGCTTGAAAAATTAAATTTAGGCTGGCAGACGTTGCAGAATTACAGCAATACTTCCCAAAAGCAGCCTTCGATAATAGACCGCAGAGGATAAATTGAAAGGCGGAGAATCTTATGAAGGAAATAACTTTAATCCAGAAAGAAATAATCCGGTTGCTACAGAAAAAGGGAGCTACCTATGCCCACCCCCTAAAATCGAAGGATCTGGGGGCGAAGTTAAATGTAACCCCCTCCTATATAAGAGAGCAGGCCAAGGTTCTAGAAAAAAAGGGGGTAATTGCCGTCCGGAGGGGCCCCGGAGGCGGGTATTTTTTTCTGTCCGAGGATTATAAAGACCTCAGCCTTTAAAAAAGGATCGGCTAATCAATAGTCGATCCTTTTTAAAGTAGGGTTTGTGGGAGGGAGCAAGGTGGATAAAAAACAATTAAAAGCCAAAACACCTGGAATTAAAAAAGAATTGAAGAAATTAATTCAACAGGGAAAAAACACAGAAGCCCTGCAGGTATTTAACAGAAATCTTGATCTGCTGCAGGTAGATATTGAAATGTATTCGATTGCTGCTGTAATCTTCATTTCCCAGATGAAGCTCCAGGAAGCGACCGAAGTAATTTTAAGTGGTCTTAAACTTGATCCCAAAAATTTTGATCTCTTGTTTAACCTGGGGCATGTTCATGAGATGAAAGGAGAGCTCTTCCACGCCTGGAACCTATTCCGCCAGGCCGAATACTCAGCAGAAACAGCCAGCCAGAAAAAAGACCTGGAAATGGTAATTAGAGAACTCAATCAGAAACTTAATTACGGGACTTCTTTTGCAGACGATAAATATATGATTGAAATTATTGGTGGGAAACAGCGTTTTCCCCTTATCTATCAACTTAAACATCTCCGGGAACGGAAAAAAATCCTGGATATAATAATGGATAATATCCTGGAAGGTGTTAATTCAGTAGTAGAAATTGAATACGGCCCCGGGATTATTTCCAGGACCCTGGCCAGGTGTGGGCTGGATGTGAAAAGCTTTGACTCCCAAACCCTGAATTTCCTGGGAGCTTTGGGACTGGAAATGGGGGAAAAACTCCGCCAGAGGGATAGGCTCGATCTTCATCCGTTTACTAAATTTGAAATTAACGTAGAAAGTGCAGACAACTTGAATCCAAAAGATATGGTTTTGCTGCTCCCGGAAACCCTTGACTGGTATAAAAAAAAAGGCTTAGAGAATTCCCTAAAAATCATAAAAATACTGGCCAATAAAGCGAAAAAGCAAATTTTTATCAACCTGCCAAAACCCTCCCAGGATGATAAAGAATTATTCAATAAGCTAAAAAAGGAGATTAAAAATCTTCTCCAGGAAACTGGCTGGAAGGATAAGGGTGTGGAAAGGGGTTTAGAAACAGGCCAAATATTAAACTTTGGTAAGGCTCCTTTAAACCTGGTCAAATCAGAATCTCTTATCCCCAGGGGACTCGAGGTTATTGATGCTAAATCAGAGCTCTTTCAGATCCCCCTGAACAAATGCGTTGATATTAATGGGTTTACTTTTACACCCGGTGACTGGCAACCCTTTGCTGCTGCAATTCGTGAATACCTGGAGAACCCTGAATTAGAATATCGGGGTTCTATCCTGGAAAAATTTTTTCAAAAATTCACACCAAAAAACAGGCAGGAGCAGTGGGCTCCACATCTCGAGCAGGGTATTTATCCTGCCAATAAGGGCTGGATTGGTCTTCCCTGGATCAGAGTTCCCGGGAAAACAACTTCAGTAGCCAAGAAATTTGAAACTGAATTGACCCGAAACCGGGGTGGGAATCAACATTTCGGGCCCAACAGCCAGAAATTCGGGCAGGAAGAGCTTGGACGGATAATCAAGGCCTATCAACACATGGAAAAAGGTTACCAGCCCGAATTATTTCCAGATGGATATATTAACGGGTACCTCCTGAAAAAAGATGATGACTATCGCTTGATTGTTACCGAAGGTCAACACCGCGCTGCAGCTTTAAGTGTTTTAGGGTATAGCGAGATTACCGCTAAAGTAAGCTCTGACAGTAATCACATGAAATTGGTAGACTACAATAATGCTGAGTACTGGCCTGGGGTTAAAAACGGATTATTTTCTCCGGAAGACGCAAAAATTTTGTTTGATGTTTTCTTTAATGCTGATGGAGCCTGGAAGGCAAAGTATCTTGGTTTCATATAAATCTTTTTCTAATTTATTTTTTTGATTTTTTTCTTGGTAGAGGCCAATTTTCAGGTGCTTTTTTCAAGGCCATTCTGGGATTTATATTAAGGGTAAAAAATTTTTGCCTCCGAAAAGAACTTTCTCAGGGGGAATTATGATGGAAAGAAGAGAACAGGTTATAAACGAAAAAACCAGGGAAATTAAAAGAATATTAAAGGGTTTAATCAGGGAGGGAAAAACGAGGCAGGCTTTAATTTTGCTTGAAGATAACTGGGATTTACTCTCCTTTGATATAGAATTATATTCGATTGCTGGGGTCATTTATTCTTACCAGATGCGAATCAGGGAAGCCAGGGATATAATATTAAAAGGCTTGAAAAAGGATCCCGGGAACTTTGATCTTTTGTTCAACATTGGGTATATATGTGAACTCCAGGAAAATTATTTTAACGCCTGGAATTATTACCAAAAAGCTAAAAGGAATATCGAAACTGAGGAACAAGGAAAAGATCTTGAATTGGTAATAGAGTCTTTAGTTAATAAAATTAGAGAAAGAAGTTAGTACTTCAATAGCTATGTGGGTATACATTTAAACTTTGTTTTCCGAAATGAAAGGTTTGAATACTAAAGTTTTAATCTCTCCGAACAGGAGGGCTTTTTATTTCCCAGTTATTTACAGGATCATATATGGAAAAGCCTGGAAAGAAGTTGCAAAAGGGTTAAATTGTTTACTAATGGTTTTTATTACCTTTATATAGTAATAAATCCCAGAAAGTACCTATATTTGGAATTTATAGTTAATTACATTTGGTCCGAAAAAAGGGATAAGAGTTTAAAGGTAAAATATGGAAAAGGAAGCCTTCCGGCCGGGGCTTTCTTGAGTAGCAAGCATGGAAGCAAAAAAAGTTCATGGAGGAGATTTTTTTATGAGAATCAACAACAATATCACTGCTTTGAATGCCTGGAGGAATTTGAATAATACCGAAAGAAGAATGGGAAAGACCATGGAAAAATTGTCCTCAGGTTTAAGGATTAATCGAGCGGCTGATGATGCTGCTGGTTTGGCAATAAGTGAACGGATGAGAGGCCAGGTTTCAGGACTTGATCAGGCTGTCGCCAATGCTCAGGATGGTATTTCCCTAATTCAAACAGGAGAAGGCGCACTTGATGAAACGCATTCAATCCTGAATAGGGTTAGAGAATTAACCATTCAGGCTGCAAACCAGGTAAATGAAATTGGAGATGTTGAAAAACTCCAGGGAGAAGTAGATGAATTAATTAATGATATTGATAGAATTGCCCAAACAACTGAATTCAATAAAAAAAGCCTTTTGGATGGAAATCTAGACGGTATTGAACTCCAGTTAGGAGCTAATGCAGGACAAAGTATACAGATAGACTTAATTAATATGGATACTTTAGCCCTTGGATTGGCGGAGGAAAGAGAAGTCGAAGGGGAAGAGATTAGAGAAAACTTAATTTCTTTTATTAAAGAAAATG